>JAFCZI010000159.1 GCA_019314425.1 Deltaproteobacteria bacterium
CCACAAAACCTCATAATTTGATATCCTCTGTTTGATTCTGAACGCTTATTTGGCGTTTTTTCGCATAAAACGGTCACGTTTAAACCTATGTCACTTTTTTGTATTGCACCCCTGGCGAAATATTAAAAGGGTTATGGCTTGCACCTATGGATGTTAGCATTACTGATGCCGCCAAATCTATTGGCGTCAGCCGCAAGACATTATCGAAAATCATTAACAAAAAAGGTAACATAACTCCTGAAATGGCAGTCCGGTTATCTATTGCACTTGGAGGTAGCCCAGAGAGCTGGTTGGGTCACCAAATGGCTTACGATTTATGGAAAATTGGGAAAAACAAAGAAAGCCTTAATGTTCATCCGATATGGGAGACAAACGAGTTGGCAGGCCGTTCTGCATAAGACAAACGGACAAATCGAGGCGATACAAAATATGGTGGGAAACCACCCCAAAGCACTTCAGCGGACCCCAAAAAAGCCTCGTCGCTGATTTAAACGTTATGGCGTACAAAAAATAATCATAACGGGAAGGGGAACGTACGCCCCCTGGCTCCTGTAGCATTGGTTGAAGGAAAAAGGGGCCACACCTATTTATCTACTTGCTGTATGGCGTGCTGACATATATTGGGTGTCAAATAAAATAGGTGTGGAGTCCGCATGGGGTCAGCCCTTGACATTGGACAAACGTTGCTTAGGGGTCAAATCGCATCATGCTCCAGCTTCTTTGTCAAATGTCAAGGGCTGACCCCGAACACACGTAAAACCGTGTCTGAACGGCTTTTTCGTTCAGGCACTAAATAAGGAGTCATAATGATGAAAATTATTGGAATATCTTGTAGCCCCAGAAAAGGGGAAACCACACGATTTGCACTCGATAGCTGTTTTCGCGCGATTACTGAAAATTTCCCTGAAATTCAAACGGAAATCATCGACTTAGCGGGAATGGACCTGAGAGGCTGCATGGCATGCGGCCACTGCGCAAAAAAACTCGAATGCAGCCAAAAAGATGATTTTAACGACATCATCCCCATCCTAAAAGACCCCGGTCTAGGGGGGCTGATAATGGCAACACCCGTCTACATGGGCACCATGAATTCACAGTGCAAAGCGTTTCTGGACCGAACCGTCATGTTCAGGCGTAACGGGTTCCTGTTCAGGGACCTCGTGGGCGGCGTCATTGCTGTCGGAGGATTTCGAAATGGCGGACAGGAAATTGCCATCCGGCACGTCCAATCGGCCATGCTGATTCACGATATGATCCTGGTGGGCGATGGCAAGCCGGGGGCCCATTTTGGCGGCACCATGTGGAGCGGCCATCCGGACGGTATCGAAAAAGATGATCTGGGCCTAAAAACCGTTGAAAACCTCGGACAAAGGGTCGCCCAGGTGGCACTTAAAATCCATGGCTGATTCCGGCATTCCCCTATTGAAAGGGCGGAAAAGCACCGCGAGCGCACGGCCATCGCCACACTGACGGGTGATTTCACATACGACCAACTGCTGGAAGCCTCGTGGTGGGCGGCTTCGGGACTGCTGGCGAGACAAAAAGACCTGGGAAGCCAACGGGTGGCCTTCCTGACACCCCGAAATTTTGATTACCCGGCCATCCAGTGGGGCATCTGGCGTGCCGGGGGCATCGCGGTGCCCCTGTGTGAAGTGCACCCGGTCGCCGAATTGAAGTATACGATTTCAGATTCCGGCGCGTCCATTGTGGTGAGCCATCCGGATTTTGTTGAAACCCTGGCCCCCATTGCCCGGGATCTCAATGTTCGTCTTCTGTCAACGGAACAACTCCTGGGGGCCGATCACCGGACGCTTCCCCGTATGAGCCCTGAAAGACCGGCCTTGATTCTGTACACCAGCGGCACCACAGGAAAGCCCAAAGGCGTCGTCCTGACCCACGCCAATCTGGAGGCTCAGATCATCACCCTGATCAAGGCCTGGGAATGGCATCGGGACGACCGGATTCTTCTTGTGTTGCCCCTGCATCACACCCACGGCATCGTCAACGTGCTGTGCTGTGCCCTGTGGGCCGGGGCGGTATGTGATATGCTTCCCGGTTTTGACGCCCCCAGGGTATGGCAGAAGCTGGTGGATGGAAACATCACTCTGTTCATGGCGGTGCCCACCATCTATTTTAAATTGATCGGGGCCTGGGAAAAATCGCCCCCCGAACAGCAGCAGACCATGAGCGGGGCCTGCCACCGCCTCCGGCTCATGGTGTCCGGATCGGCCGCCCTTCCGGTCACAGCCTTTCATCGGTGGGAATCCATCACCGGGCATGCGTTGCTGGAGCGCTACGGCATGACGGAAATCGGCATGGCCCTTTCCAACCCACTGCATGGAAACCGAAGGCCGGGGCATGTGGGCACGCCGCTCCCCGGAGTGGAAATCAGGCTGGTGGATGAAACGGGGGCGCCGATAACTTCGGGGGCCTCCGGTGAAATAGAAGTCAGCGGGCCGACGGTCTTCAAGGAATACTGGGAGCGACCCATAGAAACGAAAGACGCTTTCAGAGGCCCCTGGTTTCGAACCGGCGACGTGGCCGTTCTTGAAGGCGGCAGTTACCGCATTCTGGGACGGCAAAGTACGGATATCATCAAAACCGGCGGCTATAAGGTCTCGGCACTGGAAATTGAGGAAATGCTCAGGACCCACCCCTTGGTGGCGGAAGTCGCCGTGGTGGGGAAGGAAGATCTCGAATGGGGGGAACGGGTGTGTGCGGCCATCGTCCTTAAAGAAGGCGCCACACTGTCTCGGAGGGAACTGCGAGAATGGGGGAAAGAACGGCTGGCACCCTACAAAGCGCCCTCAAAGGTCATGTTCCCGGAAAGCCTGCCGCGCAACCCCATGGGGAAGGTCATTAAAGCGAAAGTAAAAGATCTATTTGGGAAATAATTCCCATTGAGGAGGGTTACATTCATGGCAATAGATATCAACAACGCCCTGAAAGACAAACGTTTAGGGTTTATCGGCGCAGGGAACATGGCGGAGGCCATGATTCGCGGTATCATTCAAAACCGGGTGGTATTGCCGGACCGGATCCTGGCATCGGACATATCCGGTGAACGAAGGGAACACGTATCCAAAACCCTTGATATTCAAACGGTTGATGAAAACCGCTCGCTGGTGGATCAATCCAATGTGATCTTTCTTGCGGTCAAACCTCAGGCGGTCCCCCGGGTTCTGGATGACATCGGCGCAACCATGGGACCTGAAAAACTGCTGATTTCCATCGTGGCGGGCGTTCCCATTCAAACGCTTTCGGCCGGTCTGCCCAAGGGCCCCCGCATTGTGCGTACCATGCCCAACACGCCGGTCACGGTCATGGAAGGCGCCATGGCCATCGCTTCCGACAGTCCGGCGCGTCCGGAAGATCTGGAAGCCGTGGAAATCCTTTTTCGCCCCCTGGGACGTACCGTGCGGGTGGAAGAAAAACTGATTGATGCGGTCACGGGGCTCTCCGGCTCCGGACCTGCCTATGTGTTCATGGTACTGGAGGCTCTGGCAGACGGGGGCGTCAAGATGGGTTTATCCCGGGATGTGGCGGAAACCCTTGCGGCACAGACATTGATGGGGTCCGCCAAACTGTTTCTGGAGACCCGCATGAACCCCGGTCAACTCAAGTGCATGGTGACATCTCCTGGCGGCACCACCATCGCGGGCATCCATGAACTGGAAAAGGGCGGTATTCGCGCGTCCCTCATGAACGCGGTTGAAGCCGCCACAAAACGGTCCATTGAACTGGGAAAGGGTTAAGATGCCCCCCCCGTAATTGGTTTTTCAGGATCGTCGGGCATACATGTAGTGTGTTGAGTAACTACCCCCTGCAAACACTTACATATGATACTTAAAATAAGCCGCGCAAGTCCCCTCACTGGATACCATACAAGGACCAATGGGGGTCCCCGGGGTACATGCGTTTTTGAAAAATTTACATTCCGGGGGCGTGGCAGCGCCCCGCAAAACCTGCGCACAAAGGCAACCGGGAGGCTCATGAGCCGGCGGCACTTCCAGATCAAACCGGTTTTCCGCGTCATGGGCGGCAAAAGACTCCCGAATGGCGAGACCGCTGTCCGGAATTTCGCCCAACCCCCGCCAGGGGGCGTCACAGGGTTCAAAAACCTTTTCCATAATGGCCCGTGCCCCCGGGTTTCCTTCGGGGGAAACCGCACGGGCATACTGAATCTCAACCTCAGCCCGGCCCGATTCGATCTGCTCCACCAGCATCAATATCCCCTGAAGGATATCCACCGGCTCAAACCCGGTCACCACGCAGGGCGTATGGTACTGTTCAACCACATTTTCGTAGGACGATGTACCGATAATAGTGGTCACATGACCCGGGCAGATGAACCCGTCCACTATGGAACCGCCATCTGAAAGAAGGGCATCCATGGCCGGCGGCAGAAGTTTATGGGCAGATAGGACCGAAAAGTTGTTATTCCCCCCCGCATGCGCCGTCTGGATGGCAGCCGCCACCGTGGGCGCGGTGGTCTCAAATCCTATACCCAGAAAGGCCACCTCACTCTCCCTGTTTTCGGAAGCGATTTTAAGGGCGTCAAAAGTGGAATAGACCATTTTCACAATGGCGCCTTCGGCTTGCGCCATCTGAAGCGAAGAAGTGCTGCCGGGAACGCGTATCATATCCCCGAAGGTTGTCACAATAACCCCCGGCATTCGCGCCAGCTTCACGGCCCGATCAATCTCCTCCATGGCCGTGACGCAAACAGGGCAGCCGGGACCCGACACCAGCTCAATGGTTTCGGGCAAAAGGCTTCGAATCCCGTGCCGAAAGATGGCCATGGTGTGGGTGCCGCAGATTTCCATCAACCGCACTCGTTTCGTGGAAATGGCCCTGATTTTTTCAGACAGGGCTCTTGCCACAGCGCCATCCCGATATTCATCCATGTATTTCATAAGTTTCCTCAAATTGACCCTTTTGTCCGGCACAAAGCATCCCGGCAATGACCGCTTGACCCAGGCTTAATCCGCCGTCATTTGCGGGAACCTTTTCCTGGCTCCATACCTCAAACCCGTCAGCGCTGAGGGCCTTCGTCACACCGCTGAGCAATGCTTCATTCTGAAAGGCCCCACCGCTCAAAGCCACCTGTTCGATACGGCTTTCAGTCCTCACGGTCACGCAGATTTGATGCAACATTTTAATCAGGGTATTGTGAAACCGCCGGCTGATAACATCCGGCCCTTCCCCTTCAAGCAGGTCCGTCACCACCCCCCGTATGATTGGCGCGGTTTCCATAATCCATTCGCCTGCCCTGGCGTGAATGTCAAAAGCATAGGCGCCTTCATCAACAAGATTCCGGCACATCTCCAGTTCAATGGCCGCCTGGCCTTCATAGGCAATTTCTTTTCGAATACCGATGAGCGCTGAAACCGCATCAAACAGTCGGCCACAACTGGATGTCAGGGGGGAATTGATCCCCTTTTGCGCCATCTTCAGAATAATGGATGACATGTCCCGATCCAGTTCCCGAACAAAGGGGATTGAAAGATCAAACAATTTTTCGCCATAGGCATGATAAAGATAGATAAGCCCCATGCGCCAGGGTGATTTGGCAGCCGCATCGCCCCCGGGCAAAGGCACATAGGACAAATGGGCCCGCCGTGAAAAAGAAACCAAATCGCAAAGCAGAACCTCACCGCCCCAGATGGCCCCATCCAAGCCCAGTCCGGTGCCGTCCATGGCCAAGCCGATAACAGGCCCCGGAAAGCCATGTTCGGCTATGCAACTCACAATATGGGCGTGGTGATGCTGCACCGCCAGGGGTGTAACTTCATTTTGTTCTCTGGCGAATCTGGAACT
>JAFCZI010000160.1 GCA_019314425.1 Deltaproteobacteria bacterium
TCAGAAAGATCCCCGGTTTTCAAATTTGAAGCAGCGTTTCCTGGGATTGATCGAATACGGGTTCATTCAAAAGCGCCAGCTGCGGTATCTGTGGGCGGGCGTGATCCATATCATGATATTCTGGGGGTTTGTAGTGCTGGGGTTAAGGTCCCTGGACCTGGTGACCGAAGGCCTCGGATTTCCCATCTTCCGCCCGTTCATGCACAGCCCCTTGGGTATATTTTACAACTCCTTAAAAGATGTCTTTGAACTAGTCGTACTCGTGGTCTGTATATGGGCCATTCTCAGGCGGGCTATTGTGAGACCTGAGCGGTACGAGGGGAGTCATACGGTTGAAGCATATCTGGTGCTGGGTCTGATCAGTTTCCTCATGATGACCGACATGCTCTTTGAAGGGAGCGGGATGCTGCTCACCGGCGAGGCGCAAGCCTGGCTTCCGGCGGCATGGATCGGGACGCTTTTTCTGCCGGAGAACAACCCCGGGGCGCTCTCGGTGATTCTTCGTGCTACATACTGGTTTCATATCCTGGCCTTTTTCGTATTTTTGAACCTGCTTCCCCTGTTCAAGCATTTTCACATTATTACGGCGCTTCCCAATGTGTTTTTCAGAAAATTGAATAAAGGCGAAATCAAACCCGCCCGATACGGGGTGGACGATATCTTTGAGCTGGAAACCCTTGGGGTTGAAAAAATCGAAGATTTTACCTGGAAGCATATCCTCGATCTGTACACCTGCACCGAATGCGGCCGATGTACGGACAACTGCCCGGCCAACGCCATCGGCAGGCCCCTTTCCCCCAAACAGCTCACCATCAAACTCAGGGACCATGCCTACGAAAAATACCCAATTCTGCCCTTCCCGGCCAACAACAAACAGGTGGAAAAGCCTGTCCCGATGGTTGGCGGGGTCATCGGTCTGGACGAATTGTGGTCCTGTACCACCTGCGGCGCCTGCGAGGAAGAGTGCCCGGTATTTATCGAATATATCAATAAAATCATTGATATGCGGCGGCATGTGCTGGAAACATCCCAGAACCCCAAAACCTTTAACCAGATTCTCATGTTTGTTGAAAAGACGGGAAACCCCTTTGGCAAACCGGCTGCGAAACGGGCCGAATGGGTGAAAGAACAGGAAGCGGGCGACGTGAAGATCCTCAAAGAAGGGGACCGGGTAGACGTGTTGTACTATGTGGACGGATACGCGTCTTTCGACCCCCAATCCCAGAAGATCGCGGCGGCCATCGTAAAGGGATTAACGCTTGCGGGCATGGACTTCGGTATTTTAGGGAAACGGGAAAAAGATACGGGTCACCAGGTGCGGCGCATGGGGGAGGAGGGGTTGTTTCAGGTCCTGGTTGAGGAAAACACGGAAACCCTCTCCAGCATCGATTTTAAGTGGATTGTTACCACGGACCCCCACGCTTACAACGCCCTTAAAAAGGATTATCCAGAACGTTATAAGGTGTTTCATTATACGCAATTTTTCCTCTCCCTGGTGGAAACGGGCCATTTGCGGCCCCAAAAGTCGGCGGACCGAAGCGATCTTTATACCTACCATGATCCTTGCTATCTGGGGAGGCACAACGGCATCTACGACGAACCCCGCCGGCTGCTCCAATCCATCCCGGGACTTCGGCTGGTGGAAATGGCGAAAAACCGGGATCGCAGCTTCTGTTGCGGCGGGGGCGATGTCATGCTGTGGCACGAAATCGAACAGGAAGAGATGCGCATGGCGGAAAAAAGGGTCCGGATGGCCCTTGACACGGGCGCCAATGTGATGGTTACGGCGTGCCCCTTCTGCTTCATCCATTTTGAAGACGCCATCAAAACCGGCGGGTTTGAGGAGAGAATCAGGGTGGTGGATTTGATGGAACTTTTTATGTCGACGCTTTAACGGTTATTCCGGCTTGTCCGGGACAGGGAGGTAAACACATGAACATCATAGTCTGCGTCAAAAGGGTTCCCCTCACTCAGGAGGTGGATCTTGAAATTGACGATACAGGAAAAAAGATTAAAGAAGACGCACTGGCTTATGTCATCAACGACTGGGACAACTATGCCATCGAAGCAGCTGTGCAAATTCAAGAAGCCTTAGGCGGAGAAGTGACCGCCGTGACCATCGGATGTGAGGATGACGAAGAGGTCCTCAGACGCGCCCTGGCCATGGGAGCGGACCGGGCCATTCGAATCGATTCCGGGGATCTCGCGCCGGACGGTTATCTCAACGCCAAGATCCTGGCAAAAGCCATCTCCGAACTGGATTATGACCTGGTCCTTACCGGGGTTCAGTCTGAAGATCAGAATACGGGGATGGTGGGGATCATGCTGGCGGAGCAATTGGGGTTGGCCCATGCGGCCGTAACCAACGGCTTTGAACCGGCAGAGGGCACCAGCAAAATCCGTGTGGAGCTGGAAGGGGGCATTGATGAAGTCTCCCGCATTCAGCTTCCGGCCCTGTTGACCATTCAGACCGGCATCAACGAGCCAAGGTATGTATCCATCATGGGAATCCGAAAAGCAAAGAAGAAAGAGCTGAAGGTGATGTCCCTGGAAGAATTGGGGCTTACGCCCGATGATTTGACGCCTCAGACACGCATTGAAGAAGTGTTTCTGCCCCCCGAAACCGACGGGGCCGAAATGATCGAAGGAAATCCCGCAGAAATGGCTGAAGCCATCATACGCATCATGGGAGAAAAGGGGGTGGCGGTTTAAATGGGCGACATATTTGTGATAGCAGAACATCGAAACGGAGAAATCCGGGATATTACATTTGAAATGCTGCAAAAAGCGGGTGCGCTTGCTAAGGATTTGTCCTGCAACGTGACGGCAGTTTTGCTGGCGGGCCCCAGCGAAGTTGTCGAAGTATTTGCGGACAAGCTGTCAAAATGGGCGGACCGGGTCCTGGTCTTTGAAGATGAACGGTTGAAAACTTACGATTCGGATCTTTACACCGGAATTCTGGCGGCCCTGGTCCAGGAGCAGCAGCCTTTTCTCACTCTCGTAGGACACACGTCCTGGGGGCTGGACTATGCCCCCACCCTCGCGGTAAGGACCGGCCATCCACTATCCACGGATGCCACCGACATCCTTCTGGAGGACGGTCGTCCCCAGGTCATTCGCCAGATGTACGGCGGGAAACTGTTTTCCAGGGTTTCTTTTGACCCGTCCGAGGGCTACATGGTTACCGTGAGACCGGGGGCCTTTCAGGTGGAAACGGCGGGCGATAAAACGGGGACGGTGGTTTCGCAGAATCTTCCGGAAGCCCTTCAAAGCCCCCGCCGGGAGTTCCTGGAATTTGAAGAGACGGCCGCAGGCGATGTGGATATCACCCAGGCGGACCTTCTGGTATCGGTGGGACGCGGCGTGGGTGAGGCGGATAACATTGCAACGGTGCAGGAGCTGGCGGATCTGTTGGGCGGAACCCTTTCCTGCTCCAGGCCTGTGGTGGATAAGAACTGGCTTCCCAAGTACCACCAGGTGGGCACTTCCGGCAAGAGCGTCAAACCCAAAGTCTATCTGGCGCTGGGCATCAGCGGCGCTTTTCAGCATGTGGCGGGCATCACGGGGGCGGACTGTGTGATCGCCGTCAACAAAGATAAAAAAGCGCCAATTTTTAGAGTGGCGGATTATGGCATCGCGGATGATTTGTTTACGGTAGTGGAGGCATTGAAGGCGAAAGCGAAAAGCGGCTGATCGGTAATGGCTGATGTGTATCGGGGGACGACATTAGTCCCCCTGGAAGCTTGTACCGTTACCGATTATTGGGAGAATTATGATGGATTTTGGTTTAAACAAGGAACAACAGGATATTGTGGCCGCAGCAAAAGAGTTTGCCCTGGGGGAATTCCCGGACCGGGCTCAGGAATTTGATCGAAACGAAACGTTTGATCAGGATATCTGGCGAAAAGCGTGTGAATTGGGTTTTGTGGGCATCTTCATTCCGGAGGAATATGAGGGGGCCGGTTACGGTTTTCTGGAGCACTGTTTGATCACCGAGGAATTCTGGGCCGTTGATCCGGGCATCGGACAGGCTATTTTGTCATGCACCTTCGGATCTGAATTGCTGATGCTCTTTGGAACAGAAGGCCAGAAACAGACGATATTGCCCAAGCTGGTCGCTGGCGAGGCCATAATAGCCACAGCGATTACCGAACCCGATGCGGGCAGTGATCCCACCGGCGCGGCAACCACGGCGGTTAAAGACGGCGACAGCTGGGTGATTAACGGCAGCAAGATTTTTGCCACAAACGGCAATCTCGCCGATTATATGATGATCTTCTGTTTGACGGACGCGGACAACCCTTCAAGGCACCACCGGCACAGCTTTATCCTGGTGCCCACCGAAGCGAAGGGTTACGAATCCAACAAGTTGTACGGCAAAATGGGCATTCGGGCGTCCGATACGGCGGAATTAAGCCTGAGCGACCTTCGGGTCCCCCTGGAAAACCTGGTGGGGAAGGAAGGGGAAGGATTTCATGAGCTCATGGCCTTTTTTAACCGAACCCGGCTCCATGTCTGTGCTCAGGGCGTGGGTCTGGCCAAGGCGGCCCTGGAAGAGTCCATTCGCCACACCCGGGGGAGGCATCAGTTCGGCGCACCGCTGGCTTCATTTCAGAATACCCAGTTCAAACTGGCTGAAATGGCCACCGGGATCAGGGCTTCCAGGAACCTCTATTATGAAGCCGCCAGTGAGCTGGACCGGGGAAATATTGACCATGCCCTTATCTCCATGGCCAAGTGGTATGCAGGCGAAAACGCCGTCCGCTGCGCGGATGCGGCCGTTCAGATGCATGGCGGCTACGGATATATTGACGAGTACAAAGTGCAGAGGCTTTATCGGGACGCCAAAATACTGGAGATTTACGAAGGCAGCAAAGAAATGGAAAAAATCATCATCGCCGGAACCCTGGTTCGGTAGAGCGGAGCATTTATTTTCTGCTGAAGCCCCTACCCCGGGAACGCACGGCAAAAACCCGTTCGCTGGCGGAATTGCCTCGAAAGATCCACCCCCTGAAGCCGTGGCCGAAAGCGAAGCTCCTTGCCTCGCTGGAACCCACGGTTTCCCCTGACCAAACCCACCACCCGCTGGTTTTCAGGAAGGGTGTCATGTTTCGAGGACCGGCGCCTTTTTTGTAAAGGCTCCCCAGTTCATCCAGCGTGGGCATCCGCCAACCACCGCCGGAAAGGTTGAGGCGTTTTACCCAGGAATCGGCTTCGTCCCAGGTCATGTTTTTGTCGGGACCGACAAACCATTCAAGACCCGTACGGGTGTCTTTCACAATCCCATTGGCGTAGATGATATAAGCCCCTTTCCGCTTCAAAACACGGGTGGTGGGAATGGATGATGGTCGTATTCGAGAATCAGCGACGACCACACCCTCTGACGAATTTTGGTCCGCCGCCCGTATGGAGATGACGTGATGCGTCGTCAGCAAAAAGATAACCGTAATACAAAAAATGATTTTCATTGTATTCATAGTATTTTTTCAGTCCCTTATGGTAGGCATAATGTAGTATATTGAAATCCTGAAAAATCACTGCAACGCAGCAGATGGGATTTTTTACGACACTGTCAATGATAGTATGTGAGAGGTGATCAGTTCAAGTGTTTTTTCAGCAGACAGAAAATCCCCCCCCATTCCCGCTGAAAGGCGCGTCAGCGATGCCCCGGTTAAATAATGTTCCGGATATCTTGAGATTAGGAAACTGGAAGAAAATAATATACGTATATCGTGCAGAACTTTTGTTCGTTTTCAAGGCGTGATGGCAGGTGCATAGTGAGCTATGTGCCTGTTATCACAACGTAGAAAACGGGCAA
>JAFCZI010000161.1 GCA_019314425.1 Deltaproteobacteria bacterium
TATCAGCCCTGTAAGGGCGTTACATGAATTATCTTGTCTGTACTTATTCGTATATTGTCACGCCCTTACAGGGCTCAACGCTCCTTGCAACCGGTTCCCGGGGCGTTGCCCCGGAATTATGCAGCTTAAGGGGGAATAATATCTGATGGTTGCGGTTCACACAAGGTTTTTGTGATCTTGTTGAAATCAGAAGGGAATTCCGAGCCGACAATGTTTTTGTATGGTGTCCCCGGAATTGGAATTAGGGAACTGGAAGAAAATAATATACGCATATCGTGCAGAACTTTTGTTCGTCATTAAAGCGTGATGGCAGGTGCATAGTGAGCTATGTGCCTATTATCACAACGTAGAAGACGGGCAAAAGGGCAAACAGAATGCGTAGATTATTTTTTGGAAGTTCCCTTACGCGAATAACGACAATAAGGAAAGCCTGACCCCATACCCCCCAAGGTAGCCGGCGATGGGATTCCTTCCGATATTCGCGTCATAAACCGCGCCCACGGAGATAACGGAGTCAAGACAGGCGGGATACCCCATGGACTCACAATAACCATCGTTTCCCGAAGCAACAAACAAGGTGATTCCGGCCGCCATGGCATTGGCTGCGGCATAGGTCATAAGACTATTGTTGTCGCTGTCACAATTGCCGTTGAATCTTCCACCGCCAAAGCTTGTGCTGATAATCATAATGGGGTTGTTCAGATCGTCATACTGGTGTAGAACGCACCAGTCCCAGGCAGTGGCCATGGTAGAGACACTCGCAGAACCGGTCGCTCCGGGACTAATTTTCAAGGCATAGAGTTTGGCGCTGTAAGCCACGCCCCCGATATAATCCCCCACCGTACCGAGATCCCCCGCCGCGATGCCGGCGCAGGCGGTCCCATGGCCTTGCTGATCCATTGGATTACTGTCATTGTCCCCAAAATCGTAACCGCCGATCACCTTGCTGTTCGGAAACCCGCCGTTTCCCAGTTTTGAGTGTGTATAATCAATACCCGTATCACAGATGGCGATCGCCAATCCTGAGCCGCTGTAAGTATTTCTCGTCGTTGACGCGTTCATCAACGGGATGCCCTGGGCCAAATTGGCATATACGATTCTATCTTTTTCAATGGACATAACATCCGGGGAAGCGATCAACTCCCGGAGCCCCTGACGGGTGACTTCGGCGGCAAATCCAAAAATATAGTTGTAGGTATGCCGGACGCGGACGTCGTTCCGGCTAAGGGTGCGGATGACATTCTGCTGCGCTGCCTGCGCGGCCTGCCTTAATTGCGTCCGAACCGCCATATTCCGCAGGTTCTTCTGCATGCTCGCCGCCCTCACGGGTTTCCGCAGGGCCACCATGACCCGGGTGGTGGCTTTCCCCTCAAAGAAATCCTCCAAAATCAAACCCGCGTCATTTAACTTCGGGCTTTTCCGCAGCGTCTCAAGATTGCTATCCGCGTCATCCCGGGAAAAAGAAAGGGACGGGGACAACACGAAAAGGGGCATCACAAAAAACAGTCCGATTACAAGATGGATCATTCGTCTGGCCATAACAAGACCTCCTGTCGTTCCTTGATTATCAAAACCTGCGAACCGGTGAGACCCCTTTTCCGCCGGGGTCCCGGCATATTTTGGGAACCGGGGGATATTGTTAATAAGTTACCGACTGCGTGGCGCCGGAACAACCCGGGGCCCCGGTCTCGCATTTTGGCGTAAACTCAAATGTCACCCTGTCGATGGTGCCATATCGATAGTCAACCAACACCGCATAGGGATCATTGGTGGTGCCGTTGGATGGATCATGGAATGTCCCGTGGATAAGGCTGCCATGCGGCGTTTTGTAGATATCGGGATAGGCTACGTCATAGATTACCGTAACTTCCTTTGTACCGAGATACGTCTTCGCAGTAAATGTCGAGCCCACAAGCGGCGGGTTCCCGTTGACGTCCTCAACATATACTTCGTAATAGTAGCGTCCATCGCCATAGCTCGTTTCGTATACCGTCATAAAGCACTCCCCTGAAAAGAGGATCGGCATCCGGGCCATGATCAAATTGCTGAGGCCGCTCTTGCTCGCGCCCCAGGAGGGGGTGCCGGTATCCAGACCGCTCGTCGCCTTATGCAGATTGATCCCTTCACTCCCCACAAAAATCGCTGACGGGCTGGAAGGAACATCCACCCCGAAGGCGTAAACTGCGGTTCCGGGAAGACCGGTATCGGCCTTGACCCATGGGTCCGAGGTCATGGTGCCATCGGCATTTAATGGATGCATATAGACGTTCCCGGTTGCCTGGGCACCGGATCCGCTGCAAACAGCGGCATACAGCCTGTGACCGACGGGATCCACCAGCAGATCTTTTATGGTGGCGCCATAGCCGGCGTCGATCCCCGTCACATACCGGGTCCAGGTCGAACCGCTGTCCGCGCTGGCCCACACCCCGGCATTCTGGGTGCCCGCGTAAATCATGTCCAAACTTCCGCCCGTTGCCGTCGGATAGAGTTTCAGGGAAATAATATAGTCACCGGTAAAGGACGTCAGGGAGTTCCAGGTCTGGGCACCGTTCGTGCTCTTGTAGACCCCGACCGCAGTCGCGGCGTAAAGAACGGCCGTGGCCCCGTGGGTATCGGGGACCCTGACGATATCCCACACGGTCCAGCCGTGGGTCAGGGCATTGGCGGTAACCGCGAAGGTGAAGGCGTCGCCCACCGCAAAGGGCGTTGACCCCTCGGTGATTTCAAAATAGACCTCCCTACCGTCGGAATAATACCCCTGGTTGGCAAATGCCAGTTTTGTCTGGGTGCCCGATACGGTCCCCTCAACAAGCCAGTAGGTCAGTCCGGCAGTGGTCGTAAACGTAAACTTGTCGCCGAGTACATAGTCTACGGTGCCCTGCCAGAGGGTAAAAGAGACCTCGCTACTGTCCGATGTGTAAAGCGTCCCAACGGTCGGGACGTTGGTCTGAGGACCGGACACGGTTCCGGATACATGCCATTCTGTGGTGATGGTAAAGGTGAAGGTGTCACCCACCACAAATGCCGTAGTGCCCGCTCTGATTATGAATGTGAGTCCGTCCTTGTTGTATGTCTCGCCTACCGCAGCGTCGTCGTAACATCCTGCTACATTACTGCACACACTAAAAGTGCCACCAACGGTAGCAGTGAAAATAAAAGTTTCATTTAAAGCGTAAGGTTCAGCTAAATCTACCGGCGCACTGATGGTGAAGTCAACACCCGATTGACTGTAGGTAATTGGAGCACCAGTACCGGCGTTGGGGTAATTATTTAAATCGCTTACAACAGAGAATACTTCCTCTCCTAAGGTCGGGACTATGCATGTCACAATAAAAGTCTCGGTCTTCGTGTGCGTCGCATCTACCGAAATCCCGGTTAAACTTCCTTTCTCGGTTGCACTCCCGGTTACAGCGCTTATGGTTGATCCGGTAGATGTACATGTCAGCGTCCATGTCTCCGAAGCCGCGTTGGGCTGTGTCATTGCGATATCCGAAATTTTACCGTTTCCCGTGCCGGTCTGGGTCACATCACCAACACTTGCGTGGTAAATAACGGTCCACGTCTCTTTCTTGGTGGAAGAGCTTGTGGTTACGGGAGACATACCGCCGTTTCCGGTGCCCGAAAAGGATGGGTCGGAGGCCGCTGAAGTCGATCCGGCACAGGTGGTCGTCCATGTCTCGGTCTTGGAGCTGTAAGATAACCTCGGCTGGGACATGGTCCCGTTTCCGGTGCCTGAAAAGGCCGGGGTTGTGGCGATGCCGCCCGAGGGTTGAAAATTCTTTCCATCCGTGGCAAAGAGCGGACCCTTCCCCTCGGTGCCGATCCATACATAAGGATAGTCCGTTGCGGGGTTGTCATCCCCGTCGGCCACCACGGTGAGAACCGCGGCCGTGGTATCGAAAAGACCGTCCCATTCTTCGACATTGTTGCTGTTCCAGTTCATGGCGCCGTCCAGGGTTCGAAAGACATTTCCCCGTCCGAGATACCCGGTGCCCACATAGACGGCATTGTGATTGTCCGGGTCAATGGCGATGGCGCTATGCCCCTTGATGTAGGGGTCAATCAGATTCTGTCCCCGCTTGGGGTTCTCGCTGGACCGGCTGACCGTCAGCCATGTGGCGCCATAGTCCGTGGATTTATACACCCCGCCGCCGTTGGTGCCGGCGTACATGATATAATGATCCGGATAGGGGGCTGTAGCCAGAGAGGTGACCCGCGTGGTGCTATCTCCCATGGTCTCCCCGGTAACCATCAGAATGCCTTCGGAAGGGGCGGGGCTGAAAGTGGAGTAAAGCATGCTTAAGGCCACTCCCGATGCGGTCAGGTCCTGGCCCGGTGAAATAAATCCGCCGGTGTTATAGGTCTTGAAATTGATAAGCGTGTCGTCCTTGACCGCGTTGCCGTTAACATCCCCGGCACTGGCCATGATCAAATCTTCCAACCCGGCCATCCACCACCCCGAAATATTCTTGTACGCCGAGGAGAGGCTGAACGCTTCGCCCACGGGCATCCCCCCCGATCCCCCCGTCAGCGTGATCTTGATGGACTGAGTGACACCGCTGGAGGATACAACGATCTTGGCAATCCCGGACGTGTATCCCACCATGAACTGGGCATCGGCGATACCCGTGGGGGGCTGGTCGGGATCGGGAAAACCCTCTTTATCAAGGGGGGGCTGGGTTCTCATGGTATAGGTCCTACTGCCGTTCTGGAAATTGCCCAGGTTGGTGGTAAAAGTAACTTCCGTATAATGGCGCACCGGATTGCCGGCACTGTCTTTGATTAAAGCATGAATCACCGTGGAGCTGGTACCATCGGCCGGCAGGGTAGTTATACCCTCTGGTTCAGTTCTGATTGTGATCGTCCCGGTCTGTCCCGCAGCACCGGAATCATCTCCACCTCCCCCACCGCAGGAAAGTACAAACCCACAAAGAGAGATGGCAACAATCGCATTAATCAACAACCTGGCACAATTTTTAATAGTCATTTTTCTCCCCCGCCCATTTTTTTCAATTGCGGAATTCGGATTGCGGATTGCGGAATGGAAATGCAATCCCACCCAATTTATATCGATACTTTCAATCCTCACGCAAAGGCGCGAAGACGCAAAGAACGTAAAGAAAAGATTTTTTTGTTTTTAAGCCTTTGCGTTCTTTGCGCCTTTGCGTGAGATTAAGTTCGCCCGAAGGGCGCTAATTTAATTCAGCTTCGGCGGGTAAGCATACGCTTTCCCCTGCCTCTCCAATTTCCGTGACCCACTCTGATGGCTTGTGGGGATCAACAACCTCAAAAAGGTGATGGGGATAAAGATATGGTCGACCTCGATCACTCAACAAGCGAAAATCATCCGCCTCAATCCCGATCAAGACGTAACATTGCCCATAAGTTAAATCCGGATATTCTTCAAACGGTTGTCGCAATTTGACAATCATTATCCGCTCACCTGCTTTCGTTTCGTTTCCACACGACCCACGTCAGGATGCTCATACCAATTTTCAATTCCCGGTTTCTTTCAACAAGTCGTAATATCTCCTTGAACCATGCAATATTCTCAAGATCGTAATTCGGTTTTCCGGCTCGTGAAACTGATAAAATATCAGATAGCTTTCAAACATCAGAATTCTACAATCTCTGTTTATTCCTCTGCTTTTACAATCTATGCCCATATGCGGAGACGTTGGCAGTTTTTCAATAGCTGATTGTATTTTATCGATATAATTCAACGCATTCAGGACACTGTCTTCAGCAATGTAGTCAAATATCGAATCAAGATCATCTTCGGCTTTGCATGTGTATACAAGGTCAACGAGACTCATA
>JAFCZI010000162.1 GCA_019314425.1 Deltaproteobacteria bacterium
GCAGTGCGGCCCAGGTACGGGCGTCAAAAATCGGCATAGTGATCCGCGGTACAAAGCTCCAGGCAGCCGAGCCGGAGCTGAACAGACCAGACAGCTCGTCGCTTGCGGTTCCCACTGAGGTGGTCAGAGAAATGCGGGGGAAGAAGGCCGCCCGTGCCGCGCCGATAAAAGCGTAGGCCCCCTTGAGCCGATGTTCTGCCTGAAGAATGTCAGGCCGGTTCAGAAGCACCTCGGAGGAAAGCCCTGGAGAAATATCTTTGAGAGGGTTAACGATGCTCAGGTCCTCTGGCAAGAATTCCTTCGGCACCGGGGAGCCTGCCAGAAGGTTCAGGGCGTTTTGGTCCTGTGCCACCAATTGCGCAAAGCGGGCAACATCTCCCCGGGCCGCGTCTACCGGAATTTGCGCTCGTCGCAGATCAAGTTCAGTCGCGACACCAACATCGTAACGCCTTTGAATTAAATCATAGGCCTCCTGCTGGGTTTCAAGGGTGGACTGAGCCAGTTTGAGGTTCCCTCGATCCGCGGCAAGGGTCAGGTACACACTGGCAACCTCGGACACCAGTGCAATCTGTGCGCTGCGGCGGGCCTCCTCCGTAGCCAGGTACTCCTCCAAGGCTTGGTCTTTCAGGCTACGGATGCGGCCGAAGAAATCGATCTCCCAAGAACTGATGCCCAGATTGACACCGTATTGTTCAGTCGTCGTCGCGCTATTGGTGGACGAGAGGTCCGCTGGTACACGCTGTTTACTCCCAGTGCCGACCGCATTGACCGTCGGTAACAGTTCGGCCCGCTGAATGCCGTAAAGCGCCCGTGCCCTCTCAACATTCAAGGCGGCCAGCCGCAGATCGCGATTGTTGTTCAAGGCAATCTCGATGAGTTTTTGCAACCGTGCATCGGCAAAAAATTCCCGTCGGCTTAACTCCGTGGCTGTTGTTGCTCCAGGCGCCGCTTGGGCGCTTTTGTAGGCCACCCCCTGTGGCCACTCAACTGGTACCGGAGCTTCGGGCTGTGTATATTCCGGGGCCAGGGAGCAGCCGCCCAGAAAGAAGATTGTTATACCCAGTAGAAGAAACAATTTTTGATTCATATCATTCATCCCCTGATGAATTTGCGCCGCCTGTTTCGGCTGATTCACGTCTCCCTTGTTTACCGAAGATCTTTTCGATCAACACATAGAAGAGGGGCGCAAAAATAACCACCAGGACGGTGGCGGTAACCATCCCTCCCAGTACTCCGGTGCCTATCGCATTTTGGGCCCCGGCCCCGGCCCCGGTGCTCACAGCAAGGGGCAGAACGCCGAAACCAAAGGCCAGAGAGGTCATGATGATTGGACGAAATCGTAATTTCGCCCCCTCCAAGGTGGCGTCGATCAGCCCCATCCCTTTCCCCAGTCGGGCCTTGGCGAACTGGACGATCAGGATGGCGTTCTTGGTGGCCAAACCTAGCGTGGTCAAAAGACCGATCTGGAAATAGACATCGTTGGCCAGCCCGCGCATGCTTGAGGCGATGACTCCGCCGATAACCCCAAGGGGGAGAACCAGCAGGATCGCAATGGGAATGGTCCAGCTCTCGTAGAGCGCCGCCAGACACAAGAAGATAACGAAAATGGAAAATGCGTACAGCAGGGGCGCCTGAGAACTCGACATCCGCTCTTGGAAAGAAAGCCCGGACCAGTCAAACCCGATTCCTTTCGGCAACTTTTGAACCGCCTCTTCCATGGCCTGCATGGCCTCTCCCGAACTTCTCCCCGGCGCCGCCTCTCCCCAGATGTTTATGGAAGGGAACCCGTTGAAGCGCGCCAGCCTGGGAGGACCGGAGGTCCAGCGGCCAGAAGCGAAAGAGGAAAAGGGCACCATCTTTCCCTCCATATTCCGGACATACAGTTTTTCCAGGTCCTTGGGCAACATGCGATAGGGGGCGTCGGCCTGAGCGAACACCCGTTTGACTCGGCCACCCTGAATGAAGTCATTGACATAGGCGCTGCCAAAAGCTGCCGAGATCGTACTGTGAATGGAGGCAATAGGAACCCCCAGGACACCGGCCTTTTCCCAATCCACATCGATCCGGTATTCGGGCACATCTGCCATGCTGTTGGGCCGAACGGCGGTCAATCTCGGGTCCTTAGCCGCGATCCCGAGGAGTTGGTTTTGCGCCGCCATCAGGGCTTGGTGCCCGAGACCGCCTCGGTCCAGCAGCTGAAAGTCGAACCCCTTGGCCATGCCCAGCTCGGTGACAGCTGGCGGCGGGAAGGTAAACACCAGGGCGTTGCGGATATGCGACAGTGCCGCCGTGGCCCTTCCAGCGATGGCCTTGGCTCTCAGGTCATCCCTGTCGCGGAGCTTCCAGTCCTTCAGTTTGACAAACACCATGCCGTTGTTCTGTCCCCTTCCGGAAAAGCCGATACCGGCAATCGTCATACAGGATTTCACTGCCTCTTTTTCGTTCTCCTGAAAATAGCGCTCGATCTGCTTGGTTACCTTTTCCGTTTGCTCCAACGTGGCGCCTGCCGGCATGATAACCTGGGTGAGCAGCATTCCCTGGTCTTCATCCGGAAGGTAGGCGGTGGGCATGCGAAGGAACAGAACCCCCATGGCCGCCACAATCACAAGGAAAATGATCAGGTAGCGCAGTTTCCGGGAAAGAGAATGACGGACTAATCGTACATACAGACGTCTGGAGCGAAAAAAGACGTGGTTAAACCATCTGAAAAATGGGCGTAGAAAAAAAACAGCATTGTCTGCCTCACGCCCCGTCACTACCGGTTTGAGGAGCGACGCGCAGAGAACTGGCGTCAGGATCAGGGCCACCGCCACCGACAGTAGCATGGAGGCGATGATGGTCACGGAAAACTGGCGATAGATGACGCCTGTGGAGCCGGGGAAGAACACCATAGGGCCGAACACTGCCGAGAGCACCAGTCCGATGCCGATCAGGGCACTGGTGATTTGTTCCATGGACTTTGCAGTGGCCTCTTTGGGTGAAAGCCCTTCCTCGCTCATGATCCGCTCCACGTTCTCCACCACCACGATGGCGTCGTCCACCAGCAAGCCAATGGCCAGCACCATGGCGAACATAGTCAGCATGTTGATGGAGAAGCCGAAAAGTCCCAGAATCGCGAAGGTACCCAGAATCACCACCGGCACTGCAATGGTCGGGATCAGTGTGGCCCTCATATTGCCCAGGAAAAGCCACATGACCAGGAAGACCAGCAAGATCGCCACGAAGAGGGTCTTCGCCACTTCTTCGATAGCCACCTTGACAAAGGGGGTGGTGTCATGGGGATAAACTACCTTCATGCCGGGAGGGAAATACCGGCTCATCTCTGCCATTCTCGCTTTGACGGCATCGGCCGTATCCAGTGCGTTGGCACCGGCGACCTGCCGGATAGCCATACCGGCGGAAGGGTTGCCGTTGTAAAAAGACCTAATATCGTAGGACTCGGTCCCCAGTTCTGTCCGGCCGATATCTCTGATCCGCACGGTGGAACCGTCCGGATTGACGCGGATGGGGATGGCGCCAAATTCCTCAGGGGTTTTGAGCATATTCTGGACAACGATCGAGGCGTTTAAACGCTGGCCTGCCACCGCAGGCATCCCGCCGAACTGCCCGGCGGAAACCTCCACATTGTAGGTCCGGAGCGCCGTGATCACCTCTTTCACCGTCATCTGGTAATCCGTCAGCTTGTCTGGATTGAACCAGATGCGCATGGCATACCCGGAACCGAAGGTTTCCACCTCGCCCACCCCCGGCACCCGCGCCATGATTTTCTCTAGGTTGGATTTGGCATAATCTCTCAAATCATCGCCGTCCATGCTGCCGTCTTCGGAGATCAGTCCCACTATCATCAGGTAGTTCCGGGTGGATTTACGGACCGTGACCCCCTGATTTTTGACCATCTCGGGCAAGCTCGTCATGGCGAGCTGGAGCTTGTTCTGCACCTGAGACCAAGCGAAATCCGGATCGGTTCCCGCCTCAAAGGTCAGCACAATACGGGAAGAACCGGACGAATCGCTGGTGGCGGACATATACAGCATCTTGTCGAAGCCGGTCATCTTCTGCTCAATGATCTGCGTCACGCTGTTTTCCACCGTCTCCGCCGAAGCCCCCGGATAGAAGGCGCTGATGGCGATGGATGGCGGGGCGATGGGGGGATACTGTGATATGGGTAGGTTGTAGATTGCCAGGCCTCCCCCCGCCATCATGATGATGGCGATAACCCAAGCGAAAACCGGACGATCTAGGAAAAATTTCGATAACATCACACGCCTCCGTTAATTCGATTCAGCAGTCGACCCGGCCGTATTTTTATATTCCCCGCCATTTTCTTTTTTGCCGGCTTCAAAAGGAACAACCTTCACGGACATGCCGGGTTTCACCTTTTGTATCCCCTCGACGATTACCCGGTCGCCGGGAGCAAGGCCGACCAAGACGAGCCACTTGTCGCCGATGGCCCGGTCGAGCGTGAGCATTCGTTGAGCAACTTTGCCCTCGGCATCCACGATCAGCGCAAAGGGATTCCCCTTCGGGTTGCGTGGAACGGACTGTTGAGGAACCAGGATAGCCTGCTCATCGACACCTTCTTTCATCACTGCCCAGGCGAACATGCCCGGCAGCAGAACTCCATTCGGATTGGGAAAGACAACCCGCAGGATGACCGAGCCGGTCGTTGGATCTACCGTGACACCGCGAAACTGCAGCGTCCCTTCCAGTGAATATGCCGTGCCGTCTTCCAGGATGAGTTTGACCTTTTTCTGACTTGCTCCGTTTTGATCCAGATGGCCACCCTCCAAACGGCGCTTCAGGCGCAACACTTCGGTGGTGGATTGGGGCACATCCACGTAAATGGGATCCAGTTGTTGAATGGTTGCCAGGGCAACGGGCTGATACCCCGTGACGATAGCGCCCTCTGTCACGCTGGATCTGCCGATCCGGCCGGAGATGGGGGCTGTAATCCTGGCATATCCCAGATTTATGCGTGCCGTCTTAACTATCGCCTTCCAATACTCAATATCGGCTTCAGTCTGTTTTAAGGCAGCAGCCGCGTCGTCATAGTCCTGCCGGCTGACCGCCTTGACGGCAAGCAGCTCCTGGTAGCGTTCGACCCGCAAACGAATCGCAGACAGACTGGCCTCAGCCCTGCCGAGGGCGGCCCTTGCATTGTCGAGCGCCGCCTGAAAGGGAGCGGGATCGATCTGATAGAGCGCCTGGCCGGCCTTGACATCGGAACCTTCCGTAAACAGACGTTTCTGTATAAGGCCGTTGACTTGGGGCCTGATCTCCGCTACACGAAAGGCACTGGTGCGGCCCGGCAATTCAGTGGTCAATACGACCTTTTGGGGTTGGACCGTTACCACGGCCACTTCCGGTACCCGGGGCGGGGGTTGTGATCGCCCGGTGTTGTCGCAACCTCCCAACAAGAGACCGGCCAACAGGGCCATCAGAACCACATTCCATTTAAGAAATTTGTAAACAGTTCTATTGAGTTGCATCAGATTCTCCTCACTTCTTTTTCCTTAATCCCTTCATGAATATATCTGTAATCTGCCGCGCGTCTTTTTCGACATTACCCGAAATCCCGTCATGGATACGCTGCATAATCATTCCCATAGTGGCTTCTATGAACATGGCGGCAACATTCATTGAATCGAGAGAAGCAAACAGGCCCTGCCTGACTCCATCATCCAGGACGCCGGCCACTCGTCTTACGGAAGTACGGTACCTGCTGTCGGTATAACGAGATCTTCCTGAATGGGCCCTCTCACGGTCA
>JAFCZI010000011.1 GCA_019314425.1 Deltaproteobacteria bacterium
AATTTCGACAATTCGACGATCGACAAGAAGACGACTGCGAGTTTTACCTTCCAATAAATCCTGAGTAAGCAACGTATCCAGGGACGGACGCAGCAACTTGAATCCCTGATTTTTTGATGCTGAATCGAATCCTTCACCATTGGCTGCTTTGATACCTGTTTGTATCAGGCATTGTATTAACCGGGTTTGATTTAGTGGATAATAGGCAATGGAGAGGGTTTGGAGAATGCTTTTCTCAAATGCGGGCAGCTTTTCATAACAGGCGGTTAATTTATTGACGGTCATGTTTTTTTCCCCGAATTAAATAATAATTTCAAACCGAAGGATACGGCCACAGTCGGCCCATGGACCGTATGGCCCGGTCCAAAAACCGGCGGGTGCAGTTGCGCATGGGGGATTCCGGGGCGAAATGACGGTTTATGCGTTCCCACGCAGAGCGTGGGAACGAGCTTATTGCTGGTTGCAACGTCCTAATATCACCATCTCTTAATAAGCGAGGCCGTGGGATAATAGAAGGTCAGTATTTTATCGTAGCTGGTTTTTTTCCCGAGGATGGCGGAGCCCCACTGGGAGTATCCCACACCATGCCCCCAGCCTTTGCCGTCAAAGACAAAGTTGCCATTTTCCTTTTTGATTTCCAGCAGGATCTCAGGAAGTTTAAGGGCCCGCCTGAGGGTGGTTCGGGTCCGTACGGTTTTCGTTCCGCTATCGGCAATAATTCGAATTTTAATGATGCGACCGGATGGGCCTTTTTTAGCCGGTTCAATTCGCTTGAGCCCCTTTATTTTAAGGCCCCGCCGGTTAAGCGCCCGTTCCACTTCGGAAACAGAAAAGGTTTTTTTCCATCGGGCCATTTTTCCCTTGAGACTTTCGGGGTCCGGGTGGGCCACCAGATAGGGTTTTTCGAGACCGAAAATGCTTCCGGCATCTGCGGTGTACCCGCCGCTGTTAGCGCTGTACATGGCAAGAATCGGTTTGTTCCCGTAGCTGAGGATCTGCCCTTTGGTTTCTCGAACGGCGCGATCGGTCTTTTTGGTTTCCCGCTTCATCCCTTTATAGGCCTGGTCCCCTTCGTCGTCCACCACGTCAAAGGCCCAGGTTTTTCGGTGGCGTAACTGGTAGTAGGCGTATGTCCTGGCAGCTACGGTTTGGGCTTTAAGGGTTTCCAATGGCCAGGAGGCATAGGATTCGGAAGGCACCACCGATCTAAGATAAAGTTCCATGTCCACCAGGTTGATGATGTAGAGTTTTCCCTTCCTCAATTTTGCCAGGATATTGCCACGAACCCTTTTCTTTTTTTTCCCACAAGATACGACAATCGGATTTTTGCTTTCAAAAAGCATTTCACTTCCGGATGTACGGCTCCCGTTGACCATCAAAACGCCGCCAGCCTTTTTTACCACAAAGCGGTTCTTGCAGTCGAAGCCTTTGGCGCAAACATTTGTTCCGCTGATGGTCGCGCTCCCCGTGGTTTTGCACAGGCGCACCCTGAGTTCCGGGGAGGGTATGAGCCGGGGGGAGAGTTTTACGGAGGGAGGCTTGACTGGTGGTGTTGGGGAAGGCAGCCCGGGATGGGGCGACGGGAGTTCAGTGGGCGGTATCGGTTTGGGTATCGGTGTTGGTTTGATTTCGGGTGTTGGCGTCGGTTCGGGGGGCGCCTTTTTGATTTGTTCCAGTAAAGCTTCGGCTTGAAAACGAAATTTTCCTATCGGGTAGGCTTTCAAATAATTCTGAAGCACGGGTTTTGCTTCGCTCGGACGATCCAACTCGAAAAGCAGAAGCCCTTCCCTGTACCGACCGATTTCCGCAGCCTGTGGGTATTCCTTTGAGACCTTTCGGTAGACCTCAAGGGCTTTTCCAGGCGCATCCAGGAAAGCGGACAAAAGGGTGGCCTTGGAGAGCAGGGCATCAATCCTGGTTTTGGGAATCCTGGATAATTCAAGCGCGCTCTGGTAATTTTCCAGGGCCTCCATGTATTTTCCCACCTCGATCAGGTAGGCGGCTTCATTGATATTATATCGGGCCTCATGCTCTTGCGCCGGATCCGGCTGGGCACCAAAAGCCACGCCGCAGGCCATTAAAACCCACAGTGTCGCAGAAACAAAAAGCATTTTTGACACATTGATCATTTTTTGCCTTCTCTTTCCAGAGCCCCTTTCAGAAAATCTTCAAGCATCTGCAGCTGGAGATCACCCGGGTGTTTCGAAAGCCCTGCCCGGACCTGAGCAAGGGCTTCCCCGGCTTGTCCTTTATCAGCCAGATACTTGGCATACAAACGGTAAAACCGGACTTCCTCGGGGAAATGACGGATGCTCTTCCGGAGGGTGGCGGTCAGCGCCGCTTCCCTGCCCAGTCGTGTTTGAGCATAAATCAGATAGAGGTATGCTTCGCGGTCCGGTTTTACCCCCAGCGAACGGGCGAGGTTTTTTTCCGCGTCTGTGTATTTTGCAACCTTAAATGCATCAATACCCTGCGATTTCAAGGATTCAGCATCCGGGGTGTTTTTTTCCGGAAGTGCCGCTTTTTGAGGGGGTGGTGTCCTTTGGATCTTGGGCTTTTCAGGCGGTGGGGTTCCTGCCAGATCCTGTTGGATCAGTTTCAGAGCGGTATCATCCGGGTTCATTCGGAGGGCTTGGTTAACCAGCTTCAAGGCCTTTTCTTTTTCGCCCGTAGCCGCCAGTTGCCGCGCGTATACCTGATAGAGGCGTACCTCATAGGGGAAGGCTTTAATGCCCGCTGCAAGGGTTTTTTCCGAGCCCGCCGCATCTTCCAGAATCATCTGGGTATAAGCCAGATACAGGTAGACTTCCCGGTCTTCTTTCAAGGACAGCGCTTTTTGAAGCGACGGGTAGGCATCACCGAATTTCCTGTCTTTAAACGCTTTGATGCCCGTGCCTTTATATTTTTCAAAACGTGCGGCCATCATTTTTGGGGTGACATCTTCTTTGTCCACCAGCGTCACATTTACCCCTTTGGGATAGGGGGCGTTTAAAAGGCTGGCAACCAGGATATCCCCTTTCAACTTCAAATCCTTGACGTTGTCAGCGCCCAGATAGTTGCGATCCAGAACCAGTTTCGGGCCTGCGCTGACTTCCAGGTCCGAATTTTCAAAAATATTGTTATTGACAATTTCGGCCCTCCCCCCAAGAAAGCGCAGACCCACGTGATTTCGGGTGATGCTGCTTTTTTCCAAGCGCCCTTTGCCCCCCTTGATAACAATGCCCTCATCAAACCCGGAAACGCTCAGCGCGCTGAATTCAAAGGGGCTGCCATCCTCCACCAAAATACCGATTCCTTTCGACCCCTTCAACGAAACGGCCGTTGCTTCCAGCAGCCCGCCTTCAGCTTTGAGGCATTCGGTGCATTCCGAGACAACCGCATTTGAAATCTCCGCACGACCCCCTGCCGGTATTTCAATCCCTGTCCATCCCTCACCCTCAAAAAATACGCGGTTCTTTGCGTCGCCCCTGATGGTAAGCGCCCCTTTGGCCACCAGTTTTGCGCCGGGTAAAAAATTGAAGCGTGTGCCGGGTCCCACAGTGGCCGCTTCCCCTTCCGGGACGATGCAGACACCCGCCACTAAATAGGTTCCGGGAACCAGCGGACCTTTGAATTGAGACGGTAGTTTCACCGTATCAAAATAGGGCATGATGAGGGTTTGAACCGGGGTGGCAGGGGAGCGATTCCCCAGCCCATCCACGGATCTGATGCGGTAGTAGTAGCGCTTTCCCTGGGCGGCCTGGGTATCCAGGTATTTCAAATCCTTCGTTTTTCCAACCGTATCGAAATCACCTACCGCCTTTTTGCTCCGCTCCACCAGAAATTCACTCAGATCTTCGCTCCCGGGCGAAGCCCATGAAAGGGAAACGCCCTGTTTTCCGGAACGGGCGACCAGGTCGGCAGGCGGGGGCGGCGCAACGGCATCGATGGTGACGGTTCCCGTCTCTGCCCATGTTCTTTCAATGCCGTTGGATTTCACAAGATGAAGGGTGAGGGGCAGCATGGCCGCCTGTTCCCCTTCACGAACCACATACGCGCCCTTATAGGTGCCCCCGGCAGAATAGTGCATGGGAATGCGCTGTTTGAAGTTTCCCAGATCGAAAAAACAGGTCAAGCCCTTTTCCGCATTCAGCTCCACTTCGATTTGCTCCCCGGCGCCAAAAACCCCTTTATCCACGTTGGTATTAACCAAGAGAATTTCCGGGAGCGCATCACCATGGGGGTTGTCAGGCATGAATTGGGAAATTTTCCAGCCCCAGTCATATATGACATGCCGCATGTGCTTTTTCGCCGGTTCATCCATGGCGGCCACCGCAATGGTGGCCAGTGCCCCGATGGCGCTGGTGGGGATGGCAATTTTTCTTTTGGATGCGGACTCGGTCCAGGACCCCAAATCTTCACCCTTGTTGTTGAAAAGCGTAATGCGAACCTCTACGGAATATTCGTCATAAGCCACGGTTTTGAGCATGACGGCTGAAATAATTTCAGGAAAAACAAGACCATTCGTCCCCAGAAGTCGGCACAGGACTTCAGGAGGCGTTTTCTGCCAGTCTTTGCCTTCAGGAGAAGCGGCCAGTTTTTGGTCGATCCGGGAAAGGGGAAGGGTATCATAACCTTTACCGGTCAACTGGTTGTTGATAACGCCTCTGACCAATTTGCCGACAAACGCTTCATCCTCGCTTCCAGGCTTAATTTGGAAACCGGTTTCATCTTTTTGACCCGGCAGTAGCTTGGCCGGCATGACGGCGATGGTCCGCGGGATGTCTTTTTCCGGAACATAAGATATTTCCCGGGGTTTTTGGGTTGCACCACAGGCGGAAAGGAAGAATATGACCAAGACAAGGTGGAGGAAGACGAAGGGGGTGAAATTTCTTAATGGCATGGGCTTCATCTTAGTACCTAATCACCTGGTTTTCTGTCATAAAAAACAAGAAGTTCATTGGCTAAAAAACCTAAAACCTAAAACTTAAAACTGCGGCTTGCCGCCTCAGGTTTTCTTTTTTTGAAAAACGCGGTCGATTTTTAAATCATTGGTGATCCCCAACGCTGTCCGAACCTGGCCTGCCAATCTCAACTGTTTCTTTTTCAACAGAAATTCACCCGTTCCCCAAACGTCCAAAAGAGGCCCGGAGAGAGAGAACCTGTCCAGAATGACCCTGCCTTTTCTGATTTCAACCTTTGCCAGACCCTTCCGGAAATCGACAGCGTCATCTTTTAAGGATGTGATCCCGGCGGCATTTAGCATGTCAACCAGAAAATCGAGCCGATAATCCAGGCTTGAAACCTTCCGGACCATGCATTTTTTGAGGGTCACCATCAGGTCGCCCTGCGCCGAATCCAAAAGGGTTTGGGTGTTTTGGCCCTGAACAAAAAGGGAGGTCATAACGGAAACCCTTCCGGAAAGAAACATGGGGAGTTCCCGAGAAAAGCACGCCATAAAAGAGGTCAGGTTCATATTGGCGGCCTTGCCCTCGACCTGAGCGACCAGCTGGTTCGGCGCCGTAAGTACGGCATTCACGAAAAGATCCACCTGACAAATCCCCATGGACCCCCGCACAACAGCCCGGTTGTTCGCACAGGCCAGTGTCAGCTGCACGTCATTGACCTGCGGCATGTCGTTATATTGAAATATTTTAACGGAAGCGTCCCCGGACAACGTCCTGCCTTTTATGGCGCTGAAATCAAAATCCTGATGGGGTGGGTCCTTGCGGGCAGGATCTTCGGCCTCACTGCCGTTTGATTTACGGTGTGCAGGAACCCCTTCTTTTTCTCCCGAAAACCCTCTGGATATGCGGCATTCCGTCATGCGAATCCAGAAATCCGCCTTTTCCCTTCCGGGCGTTTGCAGCTGACCTTTGGCCAGAACGGTTAGAGAAGGACCGCTCAGATCCACCTCAAAGGTCAGTTTTTCCCCGGAGTTTTTAACGGCCCTCAAGGTTATCGCCGTATCAAAAACCTGGAATGAATCGAGTGTTGCTTCGAACCGGACCTTTTTCAGTTTTATCGGAATTTCCAGGGTACCCCTCAGTAGTCCGGTTCCCCCAAGAGAGGAGGCCAAGCGAAGATTGCTGACCTGAAGTGAGGGCTTGCCTTCTTCAAATGTAACCCGCGTCTCCAACTGGCTGATGGTGAAGTTCTGCTCCCTGCCGTTTTCAGCAACCAAGTGGATCTTGAGCCCTTCGGTTTTAAGATCCATGGCGCCACTGATGCCGGGTCCGGCTTTTCCGCCACCTTTCAGATCGATGGAAGACAACTCAATCTTACCCGAGGCCCGCAAATCTTTGAGTTTGGCTTTGACAAACAGCTGTTCCAGCGCTTCTTTTCCCTTGGGGTTCTCATTCACCCATCCCTGGACGGCGCCCACGTCCATCAGGACCTTGGCACATTTCAATAAGTAGCCTTTTTCTTTGGAAAGATTAACCGAAACATTCTGAAGCTGGTTTTGGCCAAAACTGAGGGACTCGGATACAAGGTCCATTTCTCCAGAAACCGGATCAATGGTGAGCTGAAGGCCACCGGCAGCGACCTGTTCTATTCTGGGAATCTGGTTGCCCACGGACGCGTCTAAAAAATCGAATTTAACCAGGAAATCTTTAAGCGCTGCGGGATTGATTGCCGCCTTAGACGCGTTTATTTTGAGTCCCAGCGGGGAGAAGGAAGTAATGGCCACATCACCCGCAAAGCTGAGCCCTATCTCGTCTATGGTAAAATCCTTGACTTCCACCGATAGGGTCTGATCCTTTTTTGCGATATTATCAACCGCCACCGCAAAGGTAAGCGGGGGCATATTTTCGGTTCCGGAAATCATGACCAGTTTCCCCCCGCGGATCATGATTTCATTGATCAACCCCACGGGAATCGCGGCGGTGGTGAGGGGTGCGGGTGGTGATGCAGGCGCTGATGCGTGAAGTTTCTTTTTTTCAGTGGCGGGCTTAGCGGTTCTGTCAGAAAGGATCAGCGGTTCTTCTACCACGGCCTTTCTCACGACCACATCCCCTTTGAGGAGAGCCAGGAGGTCCGGATACAAAACCAGCGAGGGGATTGTGATTTTATGTTTGCCTTTTTGGATTTTCAGCTGAGAAAAGGCAATGGCAGGTAAGGGTGAAAAACTGAATTCCACATCCTCAAACTGAATACCGGCGCCCAGGTGTTTCCGGGTAATGTCTTCAATGTTTGCGTTGATGTAGATGCCTGAAGCGACTACCAGAGCGGCGAAAAACAATAAACAGACGGACGAAACGATGAAAAACTTTTTTTTCATTTTTCTACACCCGCTTGAAACGATTGCCGTTCACGGTTGAAAATGCCGGCTAAGCGCGGCAGTTCCAACCGTAAACCATTTTATGCCTATTTCGTTTGGCACTATTTCAGAAGAAAAACCACCTTTGCCTGCGCCAGCAAGTTGCTTTTCTGATCACTGAGGTAAATGGCGGCGGCATCGTCGGGGGATACTTTGGCGTTGGTCATTTTGACCACCCCAACCCCTTTAATGATCAACGGTTTTGTGCTACCCCAGCTTTGAAGCAGGGCCTTGGCTTTGCCGGGATCGGTGGTGAATCCACCGCAACCCCGTTCCACCAGGATGGCGCTTAAAATTTTAGACGGATCGAAAACGACCTTTTCGCCATCGGTCACAACCGTGTTGACCAGGGCGGGCCTGAATTTGAAATCCCTCACATCCACGATGAGGCCGTCAAAAATAACGGCGGGGACCGGGGGGACTTCCTTGACCACTGAAACGGTTTCTGTGACCGTTTCCGTAACCGTGACCGGCTTTCCTCCGGTTTCCGGGACCTTTCGCTGAACCACTTCCTCCATAACCTCGGCGCCCACCACCTTGGGGATCAATTTGGGCTTGTAGTAATCCGTGGGCAGTGTAGGTACCACCCGCTGAATCTTTTTTTCTTTGATCAACGGCAGAATCACATCATACAGCCCGCCTTTTCCACGAATATAAAGTTTCAAACAAACTTCGGCATACTGTCCATCGTTGTGGTATTTTTCACCGCATTTGACAGCGCCCCGCAAAAAGCCGCTGATGCTGGTACGGATATCGTCGGATTGCAACATGCCATCCCTTACCGTGGTCTCGCCTGAGAGGCGAAGCCCTTCCATGATCTCCAGCAAATCCCGCTGGGCGACCACGGTAGCGGCTCTCATGGCTTTGTAACGACTCTGCCCTTCCTCGCTTGTGCCGACGACCTGGATATAGCCCTCTTCAAAAATCTGCACGGGATCGGTTATGCTCTTCCATTCAGCCCATACACCCGGTATGAAGGCAAACATCGTCAAAAGCGCTACTATGGAACCCAATAACTTTTTCATGGTAAATCTCCTTTTTTAGTTTCAGTACCTTATCACCTGGTTTTCCGTCACAAAAAAACAAGCAGTTCATTGGCTGAAAACCTTAAACTTAAAACCTAAAACCTAAAACTTAAACCTTAAACCCGCAGCCCCGCCGCCCTAGTGTATGTTCATAACATTTCTTAACTGCAGGACCGATTGAAGCAATTCCGCTCCGTCCGTGTTTTCGTCGGGTCTGAAAGCCCCTGAGAGATCAGGCACCATGAGGCCCCGGGTGACCGAATTGGTGACAGCGTTGTAATAGGACGATGTGGGTGAAACGTCAGGGTAGGGTGAGTTTGTCTGGCCATAATATTTGCTGGCCAGTGATTCGTCTCCGGTGATTTTGATCAATATATCTTCCAGCACAAAGGCCAGTTGTTTTCTGGTGATGGGTTTATCGGGGTAGAAAAGGTACGCCCTGGAGGTACTGTCATACATGGGCTCAAGTCCTCGCAGTCCCCATTTAACAACAATGAGAATTTCAGGCTTGAAAAGATTTCCCCGTACATCCGCTGGAACAAAAGCCGCCGGGTTTTTTTTCTGGGGCGCTGCAATCCGCCCGGCCAGAAACCGGTCCAGATGAATCTCATCCACCAGCAGGGCCGCCACATCCGCTCTTGAAACACGGTCCTTTACGGCAATGCGCTTGGCCACACTGGTAAGGGTATAACCGGCGGATGCCCGCACAATTCTGTGTACCCGCCTGAACAAGACTTCAGCGGGTTCATGCCAGCGCCCCGGCGGAGCAGACATGACTTTTGAGAGCATATCCTCCGATTTTCGGAACTGATAGTCTGCAAAATAAGCTTTGCCCATAAAGTAGGGGGCCGCCTCTTTGCTTCGGTAGTAGGGCAGTTCCCCCACCTTCACTTCATCCAAATCCATGCTGTCTTCGTAGCAGTCTTCGGCGTCACCGATCCATTTTTTGGGTCTTGCACGGGTGTAAACGCGAATACCGGTGACTTCAGCTATAAATTTCTGAGAATCCCCTTCAGCTTCATCTTGGGCATCATCCAGCAGATCCAATGCCCGTTTGAGTTCCACCGATTTGTGTTCCCCGTCGGTTTCGGCCTTGGTACGGCAGGCAGCCGCAAGCGCTCGACCCGCCAGGGCGGGCGGGTAATCCGGTTCTAGTTTCAGGGCCCTTTGAAAACGGGCATCCGCCTCATTCACATCCCCTTTGTCAATCATTTCCATTCCCATGAGGTAATGGTGTGCCGGGTTATCTTCATCCGAGACAGGGGCCAGCTTCTTGGTGGCGCAACCGCTCACCAACCAGACAAAACTCAAGAAAAACACCAACAAAAAATACCTACGCATTGCTCTACCTCCTTGATTTTGAATTTTAAAAAGCGATAATTTATGATTTTTTCAGTTTGTCCTCCATAGCGACCACCACTTCAAGATAGTCTGTATACTTGCTTACCTGGAATTTTTGGGCCGTGGCATACCCCACGATTGCGGCATAATTAACCGGCAACGTTACCAGGCGTTTTCCCAATAAAGCCACCCGTTTTTTTGCATTAGAACCGGAAATAATCCCTTGTGTTACCAAATAAGCAATGCTGTTTTCCAATTGCGTTCGGTTGAAATGTGAGATCGCAATCGCATCATCCACCATTTTGACAGTCAGCGCAACCATTGCGGCCGTAATCTGGCCGAAACCATCGTCAATAAACTTTGCGATTTGCAGCAGTTGTTTGGCTGCCCGGATTCTTTCAAGTGTGGGCTCCACCGTTTCGATTGCCTGATCATAAAGTTTGTCCTGCAATGCCATCAATTCGTCAACCCGTTCTTCCAGAATTTCTTCCTGTTTTTCGGCGGCCAGTCTTTCACCCTTTGGAAGACCGTCTTCTTTGAGTTTTTCCTGGGTGAATTTCAGATCGCTTTGCGCAAACTCCAGGTCAAAATCCACTTTGCGGGTCTTATCACGGATATGATCGGGAAAAAGCGTGTAAAAGACTTTTCTAAAAGAACTCTCGTTCCCCGACCTTTCGCCCAGGGCCATTCCTTCCACAACGCGCAGACACTCAGGCTTAATTTCCAGTTCTTCCCAGGTTTCAAGCCCCCCCTGATTAAAAAGATATTGATAGAGCATTTCCTCGGTTGGTTTGCTGAAAAAAGGGCAGTCGCGTCGTTTACGAAGCTGCCGGCATACACGAGACCCCGGCTGGAGGCTTTCAAATCGCCGGCTGTAGAAGCGGCATTTGCAGCCAAGGGGGTAATAGCTGATGACCCATTTGGCATGTTCATACCTTCTTCCCATTTCCTTTGCGCCCTCGATGATGAGCAGATCCCGGGCCGCGATTATCCCCCCCGCAAGCAGTGCCTGAATCCCACCCCGCCCGGAAGTTAGAAGATTGATATAGACGCCCACCTTATAGGTTTTGTAGAAGAAAAAATCATCACTCAAAAGCCGGGTCAAGCAAGCGTCGTACTTCTTTCGAGCCGCCTCTTCCGTTTCCGGCGGCGTTTGGGAATAATCATTCAATAACACGGGCCATGGATCTTCCAGGGAGATCGGCATCCTGTCGAGGATAATCTGGTTGAGTTTGGTAATGGCGGCCAGTTCGTCCAGAAAAACCAGATCCATCTCGATTTCCATAACCGGGTTGGTGTGTTTTGACAGGTTGATCCCGGTTGCGTTTTCTATGACCTTCATGCACCCTGAAAACAGAAACAGGGTCAGGAGTAAACAGATTATTTTTTTCATTTCAAAACTGCCTTTTTTTGAATGGGAAAAATCTTGTTTCTACCCCCTTAGGGCCTAATAGCCGGTAGGGGCTTTATATTTATCCCGTTCCTGCCGCGTGTCATTCTGCGTTCCGCTGGAAACAAAGAATGTTTCCACCTCGTAGGAAACCTCCCTGGCGGCTTTCTGCATATCGCCATCTTCGGGTGTCAGCATGGCGGCCTTTCGGTAGTATTTTTGCGCTTCCTGGAGGTAACGGGCCTGTGTTTGCTGATTGTGCCCCCCGTTCCACGCCATGCATTCAACCGCGACACCGGCGTTGTAAAGCAGGTTGGCCTCCTGACAGCCAGGGTTTTTCACAACGGGCTTAATGGCCTCATAAGCGCCGCGGCAGTTGCCGCCGTCAATCATCCGGGCGGATTTTTCCACCAGGTCCCCCCCCCCGGTTTTCACGGGGCGCAGCACGGTGCGCTTTACCGGCACAAACTGTCTGACCGCCTGACGGACCGCCTCCTTGATCATTTTCCCCTTTAATTTCCGAGGGGACGGCAGGGTTTCCGGTTTGTAGGATGGGACTTCGTATTGCTTCTCAATTAAAATGGGTTCCGCAGTTTTGCAATCTATAAGCCCCATCTGCCGAATATTGATGTTGGCTTCGAAAACCCCTTTTCGGGTAATACGGTTCTGCTTTTTCCGGTCGGTCACGGACAGTTCAAGAACATCAATGGAAAGATTCGGGTATTCCCCTTCCATGGGGGGAATACCGATAGGGTTGATCACCCGGGTTTCACTCAGCACTGAACGGGCGAACTGGGTAATCAGCTTTTTGTCCTTTGCGCCGGCCTGTCCCGAAACGGTTTCCGGCCCCACATACATAAAGGATATGCCCTTGCTTTGAGGCGTGGAACAGGCCAAGGATGCAGCCTCCACATTGGGCCGGTAAACCTTGACCAGCGCCCCCGTTTTGGAAGGCCCTGTGGATACGCAGGACAACAAAAGCAGAGAAGAAACGAATAACGTTAATGCAAGCAGGTAACGCTTCATCTTAGTATCCTCCCGTTGCGTCCCCGTTAAATGTGATTCGGTACCCTACCTTTTCTCCGGATTTAAGCGGAAGACCGGCCTTTTTGATTTCTTTGCGCACGATTTTCCTGATGGATGTGGGGTCCGCTTCACCAATTATCTCAAACTCGATATATTTTCCCGTTTGCCGGGCAACGCGAGTTCTCCAGCCGAGCTCGTCCAGGATATCCTCCATCTTGTTCTGGTTTTTCATGGAGATGTTTCTGAAAATAAGGGTTACATATTTCGGACCGCTGAACCGTTTAACAATTTTTTTGACCAGCCTTTCCACGGCCCGGGGGCCTATTTTGATAGCGGCCCTCGAAATACCGTCCTGTATGGCGTAATCGCCCCCACGGCTGATCGTCTTGTCTCTGCCCTGCACATTGGCAAACAGCGCGCCGGTACTCGTATCAAAGGCCTTTAACGTCAGGGTGCACATGAGGAGATAAAATCCGTCATTAGTGGGTCTTTTGGCACCATCCAGGCTGACGACTACGGCGCAATCCCCTGTTTCTTGACGGGCAATTTCAATGGCCGTCTCTTCATCCACCACCATCTCAGCGCTTTTGCCTTTAATCCGTTTAATCTGACTTGGCAGAAAAACCCTGAATCCGTGCTCCGCCAGTTTATCTTGAATCAGCCCCATGATGGTCTGGACCCCTTTGGAGTCATAAGGCAGGTCAAAACCGGTCTGGGGTTGATAGACCACAACGACTTTCCGTTCATCAAATTTGGTTTGCTGAAAGATCTGCTGTTGTCTGGGGTCATTCAAAAAATCATCCACAGCGCCTTTTAATTTGTAATCGTCCACCGTGACGGTCAGCTTCACTTTATAGACATCCGTGACAGGGTCTTTTCCTTCCGCCAACACGTTGTAATTTTTGACGTATCCGGCGCTGGCCGACGCAATTCGGTCCCAAATCAGTTTTCCATTGGTGACCTGGGTGTCGGATTTGACCATTGTCCCCAAAGCCTGCTCCACAGCCACTCGAATACCGTTGTTAATGGCTTCCTGACGGGTCCTCCCTTCGCCGATACTGGTGGTTTCAATGGCCCAACCTATGGTGACCATCGACAGAAATGTCAGGAATGCAACCCCCAGGAAAAGATGAATTTTGCCTCTTTTGTCCATTTTTTTCTCCTTTATTGCTTAGAATTTGGTGTTAAAAAAAGATGGCGTCGTAAAAAGTCAAAAACGATGAAACCGCCGCCAGTAATATCGGGTGGTTACATCGAAAAATCGGTTTTTCATGCCCCTACATCAAGTTCAGGGGCCTCCCAATGATCAATATTCCGATCAATATCCCGGTCATTTTCATGGCGTCTTTGAGTAGGGGGTTGAACAGGAGGTCGAACATCTTTATGACGATTATTGCGTCGATATTTATCGACCGTATTTTTCGGACGGTTAACCCCGCCGCCTCGGGAACGCACCGCAAAAGCCCGTAGGTTGCTGGAAGTGCCGCGGTCGGTCCAGTACCCGTAGCCGCCGGAGAAGTAGAAGATCCAGGCCTGCGTGGCGTTTTTAGTCTTGCCTGACCACACCCACCAAGCAGTAGTTTTAAATAAAGGCGTCATATTACGGCTGCCGGTCCCTGCTCTGTAAAGACCTTTCAGCTCATCTTGGGTCGGCATGCGCCACCCGCCACCACCGAGTTTAAGGCGGTTCACCCACGATCTTGCTTCAGCCCAATTTGTGTTTCTATTGGGGCCCACTTTCCACTCAAGACCCGTATTCGTGTCTTTTACGATCCCGCCGGCATAGGCTACATAAATTCCGTCTCGACCTAAAATCCTTCCCTTGGACGAAGGCATAACAGGCGTTGAATGTTTCGGCGTTTGTTTGATGGAAGCTTTGACCTGTGGCACGGGTTTCCGCTCAAGATTAAACCGCAGGGTCGCATCCTGCCCCGATTCCAGCTTTACCCACATCTTCTCAGTCTTATAGCCATCGCTGGAAACCTCCGTGTGGTAGCGGCCCGGATCAAGGTCCATCCCCTGGTAAAATTTCGGCACTATATTGAGAATCCTTACGCTTGCGTCTTTCGGTTCGATTTCCACAAATAACCTAGGCTTTAAGGCCGCAGGTGAAATAGGGGCGGAGCGCTCCTTTTGTTCAAGGGTCGCTATCTTTCGTTCGGCAATAAAGGCAAAAATCCCATTCGGAAATGTTTTCAGATACGCATCAAATAACGATGGGTCATGGCTGTCTTTGATGGACTGCCAAAAGAGCATGTCCTTGTTGAGGGTGCGCTGATGAACTTTTGGAATCGTCAGTGGCGGTTCTTTTTTCACGGATGCCACAAACACAAATTCCCCGCCCTGGTCTCCGGTGTTTACAATGGGACGACAAATCGGTGTTTGCTCCGAGTTATTTGCAATAACAGGGGCTATCCGGGTGTAGAGCTCCTGGGTACTCAGGAAAGGCTTATCGCTTTTTTCCAATGCCTTGATCAGTTGGTAGGCAAACACACTGTTCCCGCCGGTGCCCTGGTCAGACACCGGTGTTTTATTGCCTGAAGTCATGCCCCACCTGCTTTTTTCGTTATACAGATTCAGATAATATTTATCGTCAATTACGGGTGGCAGGCTCCGGGCCTTTCCGAAAAGTGTGCCCGAGTAACAGGAATCTGAAACCAGCAGGACATGTCGGGCCTTCATGTTCCGCATCGCTTTTTGAACCTGAACGTTGTCAAGATAGGTCACAGGATTTCCACCTACAGCGTCTGTCGGAATCCACCAGCCGCCGTTGTAGGTTCGATCGAGATCTCCATGCCCTGCAAAATAGATCAATACGCTGTCATCCGGCTTTGTCGATATCGTCAGGCCCCGCAACTCCTTGTATATGGCTTCCTTGGTCGCTTCACGGTCCAGAAGAAGCTTCACCTCAAATCCGTATTTTTCCTTAAGAACCTTGGCCACGGCTGTCGCATCGTTTGTGGCCGTTTCAAGATCAGGAATCTTCGGACCCTCATAAGCGTTAATTCCGATGATCAACGCTTTATATTTTCCCAGTTTGCCGCTCTCGTGGGAAAGCGCATCGATCCTCGCTATCTTGACCGGTTGCTCAGTGCTTGCCTTAACCGCTGTCGGACGTATTTTCTGTTCTTCCGATTTCAGTAAATTTGCGATCCTGTCTGTGTGAACCTTCACTTTGTCCGCTGCTACAATCTCTCCGTCGGAAACATTGATGGCGCGTATGCTGATCTTAAGCATACCCTGTCCCCACAAAACGTACCTGCCCGTCACAACGAAGTCCGCCCCGACAAGCTTTCCGAATTGGGCCACCCGGGCCTGGTCAAACCACAGATCCGTAACTTTTTTGATTTCCTTCTTGATGACGTCCTGAATTCTTCTTCTCTCAATAACCCTGTACCCATTGTTGACGAGCACATCCACAATCCCGTCTTCAATATGCGAAGAAATCTCCCACTTATTCCCCGATTTGCTTTCAATTATTCCGAAAACAGCGATCTTCTTGTTTTTCAAGATCGCCTTGTGTCCTGAAATAAGACCCTTTGTAACCGCCTCAAGTCCTTCATCAAAATCGTAGGTTTGGGCTAAAACTTCCGGAACAGCGGGCAACCACCAAATCGCCATTAATCCCCAAAGGAGGATCATCGGAACCTTGCCCCATCTGTTAGTTGCACCCACTTTCCCACCTTTCCAATTTGTTCAATACATGTTTTGTCCCATATCGACCATATCTTGTCAAGAGGGGTGCAATACAAAAAAGTGATATCTTGTGTGAAAGACTAATTTTGAGGTGCCAAAGCTATGAAAATTAGAGATCTTAGCCACAAAAC
>JAFCZI010000163.1 GCA_019314425.1 Deltaproteobacteria bacterium
CACCCCATCTTCGCCTATTTTGGTCTGCTCACATAGCATTAGTATGCTACGCAGTCCCAAATAGACGAATATGAAGCACTGGCCAAACATTTACATTGCAAACCGAATATTTACGGTTAATCCTCGAAATATTCAATATATTTCTGCGGTTAAAATTTTGATCTTCCTTGACCTTGACGAAAAATCCTAGATTTTGCTACTATCGGCCACGCCTTTTGAGGCGGAGCACCCTTCTTATCCCGTTTTTTCTGCGAGAGAAAAATTGAATCAATTACAAAGTTTTCTGGGTTTTCTCATGCTTCCCTTTCTGGCCTGGCTTTTTTCGGTGGGTCGAAAGAATATCAATTTCAGAACCTTGACCGCCGGGCTGTTGCTGCAAGTGTGTCTGGCCCTGCTGCTCCTGAAATTTCCGGGAAGCCAGGAAGTTTTCCTCTGGTTGAACGGGGGGGTGCGGGCATTGGAAGCATCCACACGGGCAGGAACCGGTTTCGTGTTCGGCTATCTGGGCGGCGGATCACTCCCCTTTGATGAGAAAAATCCCGCTTTCACCTATATCCTGGCATTTCGAGGTCTTCCCCTGGTGCTGGTGATCAGCGCGCTCACCTCCCTTTTCTTTTACTGGCGAATTATCCCCTGGGTGGTCAATGGCTTTGCGTGGATTCTTAAGCGGGTCATGGGCATCGGTGGCGTCGAAGGTCTCGGGGCGGCAGCCAACGTGTTTATCGGCATGGTGGAGGCGCCGCTATTCGTGAGGCCATACCTGTCCAGGATTTCCAGGAGTGAGATTTTTACCATTATGGTGTGTGGTATGGCCACGATCGCGGGAACGGTGATGATCCTTTACGCGTCAATCCTTCAATCGGTGGTTCCGAGCATCATGGGGCATCTTCTGGTGGCCTCAATCGTCAGTGCCCCCGGCTGCCATTACCATCTCTAAACTCATGGTGCCTGAGGTATCCGAAGTGTCCGAGGAAGCCCTTGCCGCGCCAAGGGGGGCGAAAAGCGCCATGGATGCCATTACCAAGGGTACCCTTGGCGGCATCAACCTGCTGATCAATATTATCGCCATGCTCGTGGTTTTCGTGGCCCTGGTTTATCTGATCAATCTTTTTCTGGCGTTTCTGCCGGATGTTTTGGGTAAGCCGGTGACGTTCGAGCGCCTTGTGGGTTATATCATGGCCCCCGTCGTCTGGCTCATGGGCATCCCCGCGTCGGAGGTGGTGACGGCAGGGGGGTTGATGGGGGTTAAAACCGTGTTGAATGAACTGTTGGCGTATCTCAACTTCGCGGCCTTGCCCCGGGAGGCGTTGTGTGAAAGAAGCCGTCTGATCATAATTTATGCCATGTGCGGGTTTGCCAATTTCGGTTCACTGGGTATCATGATCGGTGGTTTGGGTTCCATGGCACCGGAAAGACGAGATGAGATTGTGGGTTTGGGGCTCAAATCCATTGTGGCGGGGACCATCGCCACCTGCATGACTGGCGCCCTGGTGGGAATGATTTACTGAACTTTACGCGATCCAGATGGTCTCAACATATGAGAATGCGAAATCAACCACCATTTTGGGCCGATTATTGTCTAAATCCCAGGAAACAAAAGGGGTTAACTGGTCAATGACCGCGTCGCTTTCCACATCTAGCTGATGGCTGATGGCCGCAGCTGTGGCTTTGACCGTTTCAAGGATGATTCTATCCAGCTTTACCGCCTCATTAACCGATTTTAATTTCGGGTTGCTCTGAAGCTGTTCAATGGCTTCTTCCCAGTGAATGGCATCAATTTTACGGCGCAGGACATAGCCGTTTCCGCGGTCGCGGATGATCAGCAAAATGGGATTTGTTTTCAATTGGGCGCTCTTGATTTTCACGTTCGGCATCTCATCTGATATCCTGGAAACCCATTCACGCCTCTCTTGAAGGGCGTCAATCTGCCGGGCCTGGACCCGTTCAAAGATAAAGGTTTTGTCGTCGATCTCAATTTCTTTCAGCCGGGTGGGATCAAACCCCAGATCCATGAGGTCCCCCAGGGTCAACGTATTTCCATAGGTTTTGTGGTGTTTTTCGAGCCACAACAAAAAATTGGGTCTTCGATAATTGGGCAACAGCTCGATGATTCGAGCCGGCTCCTGTTTCAACGCTTCCGGAAATTTCGACAGTATCCCCAGCGAACCCATCACGACCGCGTCTTCTTTTACAAATTCTCTCGGGGCATAGGATTTCACCTGCAATTTATCAATGCCGGCATCCAGAACAATCTGTTCGGTGGACTCCCCACCGGTATATCCCACGAGATCACCGATCCGGCGTCTGAAAGCGATGAATTTGGTCACAAAGCGGGTGAATAGAAAGCGCATGAATACGGAGGATTGGGGTCCCTCAAGCTCTGAATGAAAGTAGGTCATCAGCGCCTGGTAGAGCTCCCTGAATTCGTTAAGGGTCTTTTTGACCATGGTTTCGTTTTCTCGAATGTCAATGACCGCCCGTTTCCGCTTCAAGTGATACATGAGTTTCAGGACCGGCTGTTTCAGATCCCTGTTTTTCAGTAAAGGCGGAATAAAAATCATGTAGTTGTTGTCTTTATAAAACATGAGATTTCCGATGATGTCCTCCACGGGAATCCAGGAATATTTCAGATAAACATCATTGGTGGGGTCTTCCTGGGGTATGATGTTGTCGAGAATGCCTATCGCTGATTTTTGTGTGAGGAAATCGGCAAAGGACTTCAAAATCTGGTGCCCCAGACCTTTTCGTCTGAAGAGGGCTGCGACTTCAACGTAAACCAGGTAATAGCAGGGGATGGGTTTTTTCAGATAGATCATATTGAGACGGGCGAGGTCCTCGCCGGTTTCCGCCTTGATTTCAAATAGCTGGAACCCATTTTGAGAATCGGTGCCTGTTTTGGGAAAGGGCAACCTGTTGATCCGGCCACCCTTCGCGGTGGCGCCAACCAGTTCCCAGAGGTTGTCAAAAAGAGCTGCTGAAATCGGTGCCTTCGACAATCCACGGCGCATACCTTCGTCAATAAGCGCCACCAAACTCAGCCGCTCGTTCAGATTGAGCCTTTTTTTCGTTCCGGGAAACATGACGGCCTTGGGTTCCGTGGGCGATGGCGTCGTGTCTTCAGGCCTTGGTGCCGCTTTTCCATCAAAAACGGGGGGGGCTTCTTTGGAAAGGTTGAAAGATAATGGCTCTCTATTTTTTCGGGAACGGTTGATCATGAGTTTGCAGAGATCGTAAAAGACCTTGAAGGGCTGGATGTCGGTAAGGGTGCTGACGAACTGGGCGCCTTCCAGGGCAATACTCTCGGGTGAATTCCCACCGTTAAGCTGGTTTAAAATGTTTTCATGGTACTCTCGGGTCGCCTGCATGGCCCTTTCAAGGTAGCGGCGAACATCGCCTTCCACCACGGCATTGTGACTGAGCACCGCACGTTCGGCCGGAAATTCGGCGAGCTTTTTAATGCTTTCGACGTAGGTTTTTAAAGAAAGAAAATAATTGGGCCAGACAACGTCCTTTTCCGGAACATAGAACCCGGTGGAGTCTCCCACCATCAGCGTTTTTTCGGTGCTCTCATAGGCCGAGATATGACACGGTGAGTGGCCCGGCGTATCGATAATTTCCCATATGACACCGTTTCCCAGATTGATGGTATCTCCACCCGCCACCACCAAGTCAACCTCAAAACGGTAATCTTCGGGGGTGGGTGGTATTTTGTCAATTTCCGACTTGGCGTGCATGAGTTGTGCAATGCTCAGGTCTACCAGAAGAAACTCGTTGTACAGCTCTCGCGTACCCAGTATTTTGGCGCAAGGTCCACTGGCAACGATTTTGAGATGCGGCCACTTTCGCTTCAGGTGCGGCAGGGCGCCGATATGGTCTGCATGGGAATGGGTGAGGAGAATATATTCTATCTTTTTCATATCAACGCCGAGGCTTTTGATCTGTTCGACGATTAATTCAGCTGTGGGCCCCGTCCCCCCCTCGATGATCATGCCGACCTTTCCCGTGGAGAGAAACGCAGGAAACGCAGCTGTCCCCAGTCGATAGAGATTGGGTGTTATGGCAATGGGTTTAGATGTCATGTGGTTCATTTTCTCCACCTTCAATCATGATGGCGTCGTAAAAAGTCCCATCTACTGCGTTGCAGTGATTTTTCAAAATCTCAACATCCTACAGGTATGCCCGACGATCCTGAAAACCCACTACGCCTTGTATATGGAACCTTTTACAACGCCATCTATAGATAAATTCGTGACTTTTTACGGGGCCATAACTCATGGTTTTAATGTGGGATTCCCTATCCCTGTTATGCTCAAAAAAAGCAAAAAAAAAGCCGCAGGTCCCTGAGTGCCCACGGCTTTAAAATTGTCAAAAACGCCATCAATCCACGGGCACAAGTATTCTCCGGAACCTAAAATAAAAAAAGCCTGTGAATTTCTGATATATCATCGGTACACTCTTCATTATCGGATACTTTCCAATGCTTCTATAAAATGAATGGGGCATTTGTCAATGATTTTCTCATTTTGCTGCTGCCGGCCTCCAGAACAGCCATCACCTGACCAGCTATCTCCCGCTCCTCCCGGGTAGGCACCACTAGAACCTTCACCGGGCTATCCGGAGCACTGATCTCCCGGGGTTTTGAGGACCGGGCCTGGTTCCTGTCATGGTCAACCGTTATTCCCAGCCGACGCAATCCCGACAGGGCCTTCTCGCGGATCAGGGGTGAATTTTCACCGATGCCGGCAGTGAAGACAATGGCATCTACCCCACCCATCGCCGCCATATAGGCACCGATGTATTTCTTTATGCGGTAGCAAAAAACATCGAGAGCATTTCGGGCCCGGTCATCACCCTGTTCCATGGCGTCAACAATGTCTCGCAGATCACTGAGTTTCCCGCCTGATAGCCCCAGCAGGCCGCTCTTCTTGTTGAGCAGGTCTCCCACCTGGGACAGGGTCAAACCTTTATGCTCCATCAGGTACAGCGCAATCGCCGGGTCCAGGTCTCCGCAGCGGGTACCCATGACCAACCCCTCCAGGGGGGTGAAACCCATGCTGGTGTCTAAGCTGCGACCGCCCCGGACTGCGGTTATACTGCACCCGTTGCCCAGGTGGCAGGTGATGAGGTTCAGTTCCTCCGGGGCATGGCCTAAAAATTCGGAGGCAGCCCGGGACACATTTTGATGGCTGATGCCGTGGAACCCATAGCGCCGGATTTTGTCTTCCCGATACAGATTCAGAGGCAGGGCATACATGAAAGCATGGGCGGGAATCGTATTGTGAAAGGCGGTATCGAATATTCCCACCTGTATGGCCTTGGGAAAGGCCGCTTCAGCCGCTTCAATGCCCTCCAGGTTAGGCGGATTGTGCAAGGGCGCCAAGTCAAAATATTCCCTGATGATCTCTTTGACCGCGGCATCGACGACCATGGGCTGATTGAGCTTCTCGCCGCCATGTACGACCCGGTGACCCACGGCATGGACCTCTTCAAGTGAATTCAAACAGCCGGTTTGCGGATCCACCAGGTGACGGGATAAAATCGCCACTGCCTCAGCGGTATTTTCGATATTCACCTGTTTTTCAATGAATTCCCGGCCTGCGGCCTTGAAATGCAAGAGGGTCCCGTTCCGACCGATACGTTCCACCGTGCCTGTAGCCATTATCGAACCCGCAGTGGGCCCGAAACAGGTGAATTTCACCGAAGAACTACCCGCGTTTACAACGATAATGTGCATAGCTCGTTTCTCCGAACCAGGGA
>JAFCZI010000164.1 GCA_019314425.1 Deltaproteobacteria bacterium
GGTGTTGCGGAGAAGGCCGAGAAGTAGGCGCATCGGCTCCCTCGATCCGGGATTCCCCGAGGAGCAATTCACCGCCTCCGACGCGATCAGCCCGAGCGACGAGTGGATCGGACCGGGAGGCGGGGGAGCCGCTGACGCCGCCGCCAGGACGAAAGGCCGGAAAGATGGTTGAGGGTGATACCCCCCAGGCCAAGGCTGCTGAACTGGCAAAACTGCTGCACGATGAGGCGAAGGTTCTATAGCGGGTGTGCGATATTAATAATGGGTATGATTGTGTAAGGAGATAAAAAATGGCACAGGGAGTTTGGACGATTGCTGAGCAGAGGGATGGGGCGATCCGTAAAATTACTTACGAAATTGTGAGTGAAGGAAGGCGTCTGGCGGATGCCCTCGGTCAGGAACTGACCGTGATACTGCTGGGTTCCAATATAAAAGACAAGGCTGCTGAACTGGGTCAATATGGCGCGGACAAGGTTCTGGTCTGTGATGATCCGAAACTGGAACCCTATACCACTGATGCTTATGTGTCAGCTATTTCGGGACTGGTTAAGGATGGTGATCCGGCGGTATTGCTCGTGGGCGCGTCCGTGGAAGGCAAGGACCTGGCTTCCCGGCTGGCGGCAAGGCTTGATGTGGCAATGGCTCAGGATTGCACCGCTTTTGCCGTTGAAGATGGAAACCTCGTGGCAATCCGGCCCATCTACGCCGGAAAGGCCTATGCAAAGGTCACCTTCGAAAACAGCTTCCCGCAGATGGCGGCGGCACGTCCCAAGGTCATGGAGATGAATGAACCTGACGCATCCAGGTCCGCCGAGGTGGTGGATGCGAAATTTACTTTGGATGACTTAAAAACCAAGGTTCTGGATGTGGTGAAGGATGAGGGCGGCAAAGTGGATCTGACGGAAGCGGACAAGATCGTTTCCGGGGGTCGCGGCATGAAAGGCCCTGAAAATTATAAAATCCTGGAAGATCTGGCGGCATTGATCGGCGCCAGCGTGGGTGCCTCCCGTTCGGTTGTTGACGCGGGTTGGCGACCCCATTCGGATCAGGTGGGACAAACCGGAAAAGTGGTTTCCCCCAATCTGTATGTGGCCTGCGGTATATCCGGCGCAATTCAGCATTTGGCTGGCATGAGCACGTCAAAGGTGATTGTTGCCATCAATAAAGATGAGGATGCCCCCATCTTCCAGAAGGCCGACTACGGTGTTGTGGGCGACCTTTTTGATGTGGTCCCGGCATTGACCGAAGAAGTTAAAAAGTATCTGTAAAAAAATAGGAACGTTATTTCATAAGCCCGTCGGGTCTGTCGACCCGGGGGGCTTTTTTTTGTAATGGTTCAAAGGGTGCAGGTAAATCAACTTCGAATTTTCTCCTGCCCCCTGTGAATTTCTACAATAACTCCAGAAAGTCTTCCAGGTTCAGCGCTCTAATTTCCTCCAGGGCTTCTTCTTCGCTGACAGGCTGATTCTCCAGGTTTTCCATGGCGCCGGGCTGAAGCATCAACTGCAACGTTTTTTCATCCGGCTTCTGAAGCCATTGCGTTACCTGTTCTACGGGTTGGCGTACTTCTTCCAGTTCTTCCCACATGTTGTTGGCGATCTCCCGACTCTCGCCGGAAGCCAGATGCGGGGCCACGAAAAAACGATCGAGAATGACGGCGATGGGGATGTTCACTTCATTTTCCAGTAAATAACTCAATTTCTGCATATACGCAGATGCGTAGATATGTTCAGTAACGGGGACCGATCCGGATTGTTTTTGAATGACCACGCCGTATTTGAGCCGCAACCGTCGGTCTCCTTTGAGCGGTTCAGGGACCCAGTAACGCCCTTCCAGGGTGTTCGGAGGTTCCTCTCGGGTTGTGCTTGCATGCGCTTCTTCGCCTTGTGCTGGCGGTATTTGCGACGGTTCCATCTCATCCATTATGACGACCCTGGTTCCCGTTTTGAGGGGGCGGAAAGCACCGTTTTCAGAGATCAGGCCGATTTCATGGTGTCCGCAGGTAGGGCAGTTTTGGGTGGTGACGGTTCCGGCAAATGGTATTTCTTTTCGGTTTGTCATGGTTATTTCCTTTGTATGAGGATGTTCGGAATATTTTGTAAATATTCGACCAGTACCCCATCTTCGCCTATTTTGGCCTGCTCACATAGCATTAGTATGCTACGCAGTCCAAAATAGACGAATATGAAGCACTAGCCAAACATTTACATTGTAATCAGAATATTTACAATATTTTTCAGTCAACTTGACAAGCTTAGTCAACTGGACTAGGCTTATGCAAATGCCAACGAATAATCGGGGGAACCGATGAAGTCTGTCAACGTGCATGAAGCGAAAACAACACTTTCCGCGCTCCTGGCCCAGGTTGAAAAAACGGGTGAAAGAATTTTCATCTGCCGAAATGGGAAACCCGTGGCCGACCTGGTGCCTCACAAGCGTAAGGACCGTATTACACCGCATCCCGTCATGGGCGGCATAAACATTAAATACGATCCAACGGAACCCTTGACCCCGGATGAATGGCCGGAGACAACCTGATGCTGCTGGACACCTGCGCTCTTCTCTGGTTGGCCCAAGGCGGCGGACAATTGTCCCCGGATGTCCTTAAAAAACTGGCGGCGGCGCCTTTTGTCTACGTTTCAGCCATCAGTGGTTTTGAAGTTGGCATTAAACATCAAAAAGGAAAGCTCGATTTGCCGGTGCCACCTTCCGATTGGTTTGATGTCATCGTCAAACATCACGATCTTCAGGTTCTCCCCCTGGACCTTGAAATCTGCATCCGTTCAACCCAGTTGCCCCCCATTCATAACGATCCGTGCGACAGAATGATCATTGCCACGGCCCAGATCCATCACCTTGTCATCGTCACGGCAGATACAGTTTTCAAAACCTACGAAATTGAAACTTTGTAGCGGTACCACGAAAAATAATACGGTGGGCAGACGGGAGAGTCAAACGCTGAAACCGAGGACGTGCAGCCTTGCCCTATCCGACTGCACGGGTTTTTTTGCCTCTATCTGAAATCGTCCTCCTGGGGTTCTCATCAGATATTCCGCACCTACCCCTTACGGGGCTTTTTCGCCTGAACTTCAACATGCTTCCCAACCGATTTTACATGGTCTTGAAGCACCTCGTTGATTTTGGTTTGCCACCCCCTACCCTGTGCCTTAAAAAAATCCAGCACTTCGGCATTAAGCCGGATTGTGGTTGATTTTCTGGCGGGTGCTTTTTGTGGCCCCCGGACTCGTGGCGGGATCTCAGGGTGAGCTTCGATCACGGGCCGCATACGGCCCAGAATAGAATCCGACAAGGGCGGAGATTCAACCGCTTTTAAATCCGCCTGGGAAACATTGTCAGCCTTTTTCATAATATTCCACAATATTGATACGGTGGCCGACAAAAAGGAAGATGTGGTTGGACGGGTCTATGAGTATTTTCTGGGAAAGTTCGCGGCGGCGGAGGGCAAGGGCGGCGGCGAGTTCTATACGCCCAAGGATGTGGTCAACCTCATTGCCGAGATGATCAAGCCGTATAAGGGCAAGATCTATGACCCCTGCTGCGGTTCCGGGGGCATGTTTGTTCAGTCCATCAAGTTTGTGGAGAACCACCACGGCAATACCCGAGACATCTCCATCTACGGGCAGGAGTCCATTGGCGCCACCTATAAGCTGGCGAAAATGAACCTGGCCATCCGCTCCATCAGCGGCAACCTGGGCGAAGTTCCGGTCGATACCTTCTTTAAGGACCAGCACCCCGACCTCAAAGCCGATTACATCATGGCCAATCCGCCCTTTAACCTCAAGGCGTGGCGGGGGGCTGACGAGCTCACCGATGACCCGCGCTGGGCCGGTTACGAGGTGCCGCCGGTGGGCAATGCCAACTACGCCTGGATTCTGCACATGATTTCGAAACTCTCGGAGAATGGCGTAGCCGGTTTTGTTTTGGCCAATGGCTCTATGTCCACGAATACCAATTCCGAAGGAAAGATCCGCCGGAAGATCATTGAAAACGACCTGGTGGACCGCATGATTGCCTTGCCCGGACAGCTCTTTTATACGACCCAGATTCCGGTCTGCCTCTGGTTTATTGCCCGCGATAAGTCTGGCGGGCAACCCTCACCCCTAGCCCCTCTCCCAAAGGGCGAGGGGAATCGATTGCGCGACCGCAGGGGGGAAGTGTTGTTCATCGATGCCCGCAAGATGGGCACCCTGGTTGATCGTGTTCATCGGGATCTGTCAGATGGCGACATTACTGAAATTATCCGCACATACCATGCCTGGCGCGGTGAGGCAGAGGCTGGAGAGTATGAGGACAAGCCTGGCTTCTGCAAGTCCGCTACCCTGGAGGAGATCAAGTCCCATGACGATGTCCTCACCCCTGTCCGTTATGTAGGGGCAGCAGAACTGGAGGACGACGGTATCCCCTTTGAGGAGAAAATGACCAAGTTGACCGCCACCCTCTATGGGCAGATGCGAGAGGGTGCGGAACTGGACGTCGTGATTCGGAAAAATTTGGAAATCCTCGGATTTGGAGAATAGGTCATGGCAAAGATAAATGTGCTAAACAAAGAGGTGAAGCTATATACTGTCAAAGACGAAGATTATATCTCGCTCACCGATATAGCCCGTTACAAGGACAGTGATCGTACCGATTACATCATTCAGAACTGGCTTCGTAATCGTAATACCATCGAATTTCTTGGAATTTGGGAACATTTGAATAATTCAAATTTTAATCCCATCGAATTCGATGGGATTAGAAACCGGGCTGGATTGAACAGCTTTGTCTTGACTGCCAAACGCTGGATAAAATCAACCGGAGCCATTGGGCTAATCTCCAAAGCCGGTCGCTATGGCGGAACCTATGCCCACAAAGACATTGCCTTTGAATTTGCTTCCTGGGTGTCTGTAGAGTTTAAACTCTATCTTATCAAGGAGTTTCAAAGGCTTAAGGAAGATGAGCGAAAAACTCTGGGTTGGGATATTCGCCGTAATCTTGCCAAAATTAACTACCGCATTCATACCGATGCCATCCAGCAGCATCTGGTCCCTCAAATTCTGGATAAAAAACAAATTTCCCTGGTCTATGCCAGTGAAGCGGATGTGCTTAACCTCGCCCTGTTTGGTATGACCGCAGCTCAGTGGCGTGATGCCAACCCGGATAAAAAAGGGAATATGCGGGATGAGGCCGATGTTACCCAACTGGTCTGCCTTTCCAATCTGGAAAACCTCAATGCCCTGTTTATAGCCGAAGGCGCACCGCAACAGGAACGGCTGGAACGTCTCAACCAGATCGCTATTCAGCAGATGACCCTGCTGGCAGGGGATAAGCGGCTGAAACTGCCGGGAGATGGGGAGTGAATTGTAAAGTGAGAAATTTGAAGTTTGAATTCTTCCGCGCTTCACCTTTTACCTTTCAAAATCCAAAAAGGGATCAGCTCGAGCAGCAACTCGCCGAGGTCGGGCGACTCGACCGCACGCTGACGGACCGCACGCGCCACCTGAACGCCATCCTCGAGCACACCACCGTCGCCATCTATCTCAAAGACGCCGACAGCAAATACATCCTCGTCAACGAGCAGTACGAGAAGCTCGCCCAGGTCCAATCGGAGGAGATCCGAGGGAAGACCGACTTCGACATCTTCCCCGAGCCCGTCGCCTCTCTTTTCCGCGCCCAGGACCAAGAGGTCATCGAGAAGAACGCACTGATAAACTTCGAGGAGACCATCCCTCTCCCCGACGGCATCCACTC
>JAFCZI010000165.1 GCA_019314425.1 Deltaproteobacteria bacterium
TTATCCGGATTGGCTTTGGTTCGAAAACCTGGGCTTTTCGTCGGTTTTTCGGACCATGATTGTCACGCGATTCGGGTTTGGCGCAGTCGTCTGGCTTTTTCTGATCCTGATTATCAGCATTAATCTCCACGTGGCCAGGCGTTTAAGTCCGGTCCCCGTTCCCGGAAGCCCTTTTGGAGAGGGCGCCGGTATCGCGGCTCAGATCGGGCTTTCCATTAAAACCCTGAACCTGCTCTTTCTCGCCCTGATCCTCATCGCTAGTTTTGTGATGGCCTCCAAAGGCTCTCAGAAATGGGACCTGGTTCTGCGCTATCTCTACCAGGAGCCCTTTGGCGGCGTTGACCCCATCTTCGGGCGGGATATTGGATTTTATATTTTTGTCCTTCCATTCTACGCATTTATCCGGAATGGCCTGATGGTGCTGTTTCTGTTTGCGGCCGGTTTGACCGTCATCTGGTATCTGAAAAACGGGGCGCTGCAAATTACGGGTGAGATAACCCAGGTGGAAGGGCACCCGCCAACACTTCCTAAAATTTCCGTGGCGCCCGGGGTGGGCAAGCACCTGGCTTTTCTGGCCGGCATCATGGTGTTGCTCCTGGCCTGGGGCTATCAACTGAAAATCTATAGTCTGATGTATTCAACCCAAGGTCCCGCATTCGGTGCCAGTTTCACGGATGTGCATGTGAAGGTGTGGGCGTACAAAGCTCTGATTTTGATATCCATCGCCTTTGCCGCCCTCCTTTTTTTCAATGCCTTCAAACCCGGAATGAAACGGCTTTTGATCGGAGGCGGAATCTGGGTGGGATCTGTGCTGATACTCACCGTCATTCTGCCCATGATGATTCAGAAAGTGGTGGTAAAACCCAATGAGTTCACAAAAGAGTCCCAATATATCTCCCACAATATTGCTTCCACCCGAGAGGCCTACAACCTGAACAAGATCAGGGAGGTCAATTTCGAGGTCAATGACAACCTGAGCCTGGAAGAAGTGAAGCAGCAGCGGGTCACCATGCAAAATATCCGAATCTGGGATGAACGGCCGTTGCTCAAAACCTACCGGCAGATTCAAGCCATACGGCTCTATTACGACTTTAACAATGTGGATGTGGATCGTTATATGATCGAAGGACAGTACCGGCAGCTCATGCTGGCCGCGAGGGAGCTGGTGGTGAAAAAGCTTCCGCCCCAGGCCAATACCTGGGTCAACCGTCATTTGACCTACACCCATGGTTATGGGGTGGCCGCAAGCCCGGTCAATGAAGTCACCCGGGAAGGGTTGCCAAGGCTTTTTATCAAGGACCTGCCCCCCGTCAGTGAGGCGGGACTAGAAACAATAGACCGGCCCGAGATCTATTACGGGGAGATGACCGACCAGTATGTGCTGGTCAAGACCACCAGCAAGGAATTCGATTTTCCAAAAGGCGATAAAAATGTTTATTCCGTGTACCAGGGCCGGGGAGGGGTGCCCATCAACTCGTTTATCCGGCGGCTCCTCTATGCCATTAGTTTTCAGGATACCCAGATATTTTTCACCAACTACCTGACGCCTGAGAGTCGCATCATGTACAACCGCCGGATCAAAGGGCGGGTCAAGGCCATCGCGCCGTTTCTCTCCTACGACAGCGATCCCTACATGGTTGTTTCCGAAGGGAAACTCTACTGGATCCTCGATGCCTATACCACATCGGATATGTACCCCTACTCCACCCGAAGTCACAGCCCTTTTGACCGGGGCATTCTGAATTATATCCGGAACGCCGTCAAAGTGATTATTGACGCTTATAATGGGGACGTCAACTTTTACCGTATAGACGAACAAGACCCCATCGCCCGGGCCTACCACCGAATTTTCCCCGACCTTTTCAAACCCTTCAGCGAGATGTCCGAAGATCTGAAACGACATATTCGCTATCCCAAGGATTTCTTTAATATCCAGGCGGCTACCTACAATCAGTATCACATGGAGGATGTGCAGGTTTTCTACAACCAGGAAGATTTGTGGCAGCTTCCCGATGAAATGTACGGGGACAGCCGGCAGAAAATGGAACCCTATTATATTATCATCAAATTGCCGGAAGGGGAGAAAGAGGAATTTCTCCTGATGCTTCCCTTTACCCCTTCCAAAAAAGACAACATGATCGGATGGCTGGCGGCCAGAAGCGATCTGCCCGAATACGGGAGTCTTATTGTTTACAAACTGCCCAAGGAAAAGCTGGTCTACGGACCCATGCAGATTGAGGCCAGGATAGACCAGCAGACCGATATCGCCCGGGAGTTGAGCCTGTGGGATCAAAAGGGCTCCCGGGTCATTCGCGGAAACCTTCTGGCCATTCCCGTGTTGGACGCTTTTGTGTACGTGGAACCCATTTACCTGGAAGCCAAACAGGAAGATGTACCCGTGCCTTCTTCCAGAGAGCGATCCTCGGGGCTTCAGAAAGTCAGGTCAAAACTGGGGCCGACTTCATCTGGGGGTGATCCTTCCAGGGTCGCATCCCTGCCCGAGTTAAAGCGTGTGATTGTGGCTATCGGAAACCGGGTGGCCATGGAACAGACCCTTGATCTGGCCTTGAGTAGTGTGCTTGGAAGAGGGACAAGGCAGGGGAAAACTGATGTGCCGACCGCTACGAAGTTCCTTGAAACCTCGGATCTGGGCGTTCTGGCCCTGGAGTATTACCGCCAGGCCAAAGCCAGTCTGCACCAAGGTGATTGGGCCGGTTACGGAGAAAAGCTGGAAAAGCTTGAGGAAGTCCTGGAAAAAATCGCCGGAAAAAGCGATGAAAAACAATGATGGAATCAGATGAGTTTGGCAGAGATCCGGCCGTTCAGAAGATGCGGCGGGTGTTTAAGCGGATGGAGGAGGCGAAGGGGCCATTGATCGTAGAGACAAGGCATGCCTTGTCTCTACCTTCCCCCTCGACCACCCTTCGTCTTTTCGGGCGTTGCAGGATATATCATGACCCCGTGAGTCCCGTGCTGAAAGCGCCGGCCCAGATCGGTTGGGATGCCTGGTTCAGAGATATTGATCTGGTCACACCCCGTCGCTTGAAGGGCAGAGAGTTGCTCATGCGGACCCGTGGCTGGTGGACCCGGGAACCCTCTGAAATTGCCGAAATCGTGGAGCGGCATGGGAAGTTGGTGGTGGGTCCCAAGGGGGAATTGATGGTGGAACTGGCCGACGAAGCCGCTCTAAAGGCCCTTTCGGGAGCATTGCTTGAAGCCTTTGAAGATCAGGTTTTTTTGAGTTCCTGAGATTCAGAGAGCGGGGAATGATCGGCCAACCGGTTCCCCCGTCCCTGAAATACCCTTGCTTATTCGTCCGCCACACTCGCCTTGATGATGGTGATAGTTTCAAGGGGAACATCGGAGTGAGGGCCGTTATTACCCGTGGCAACACCTTTCATTTTATTGACGACGCCGTGACCCTTGGCAACTTTTCCGAACACCGCGTATCCCCACCCCTGGGCTGTTTTGGCGGTATGATTCAGAAAATCATTATTTTTCACATTGATGAAAAACTGGCTTGTGGCGCTGTCGGGATCCGACGTACGGGCCATGGCAACGGTATAAGAGTCGTTTTTGATCGTGCTGTCCGCTTCGTTGACAATGGGATCTTTGGTGGGCTTTTGTCCCATATTATCGGTAAATCCTCCACCCTGGATCATAAACCCATCGATGACCCGGTGAAAGATGGTGCCGTCGTAATAACCATCATTGACGTAGGCCATAAAGTTTTCCACGGACTTGGGGGCTTTTTCTTCATCAAGCTCCAAAAAGATATCGCCCATACTGGTTTCTAATTTTACCATTTTGCTTAAATCCTTTCCTGGCGGGAAATTAACCCACACGTTGAAATCAAATGAGTTCTCTTTATACGTTAACGGGAAACAGCGCCAAAAGATGTTTTTTTGATGCCCGAAACAGCACCAATACCGGACAATGCTAATCATGATCTCTCAAAATGCAAATCCACCGCCGGAATAATAGCAGGCATGCACTTGGGAATTCAAGGATGATGGCGCCGTAAAAAGCCCCATCTACTGCGTTGCAGGAAACAAGGGCAGACACACAGGGCGGGCACAAGACCCGCCCCTACGGGTGAACCCGATTGGTTTCGTAGGGGCGCCCTGTGTGTCCGCCCTTCCGTTACCCAACATGCGACATGTATGCCCGACGATCCTGAAAAACCACTACGCCTTTATGGAACTTTTTACAACGCCATCTGTTAGATCGATTCGTGACTTTTTACGAGGCCATCAGATTTTAGGTGTAGCAACAAATCAAGTAGGCATAATATGTTTTTTTCGCCGCCATTGTCTTGACCCCCTATTTTATCTTCTCTATAATTCGTCATGTGAAGTAGCCGGTCAAAACCAAAAGGATTCTACCATCCAAATAAGGCGCAAAAAAAATGAGAAAAAAAGTAACAGTCATTGGGGCAGGAAACGTCGGCGCCACTGCGGCAATGCGTCTTGCGGAAAAGGAATTGGCGGATGTGGTGTTGATTGATATTCTTGAGGGGGTACCGGCTGGAAAGGCATTGGATTTGATGGAAGCGGCGCCCATTGAAAAGCATGACGCAAACGTCATCGGCACAACGGGCGACGACTATTCTCCTGCAAAAGATTCTGATATCGTCATTATTACGGCTGGAATCCCGAGAAAGCCGGGCATGAGTCGGGATGACCTTCTGTCCACAAATATGAACATCATGGATGCCGTCACCAAGAACGTGGCGGCTGTAGCTCCCAATGCCGTATTGATCATCGTGAGCAATCCTCTGGATGCCATGTGCCATGTGGCTTACAATGCCAGCGGGTTTCCCAAGAACAGGGTACTGGGCATGGCGGGGCTCTTGGATTCCGCCCGTTTTCGGACGTTCATCGCCATGGAATTGGATGTTTCCGTTGAAAGCACACATGCTTACGTGATGGGAGGGCATGGCGATACCATGGTTCCCCTCCCCCGGTTTTCAACGGTTTCGGGCATCCCCATCACCCAGTTGATAGCGCCGGAAAGGATTGATGCGATTGTGGAGCGGACCCGGAATGGCGGCGCTGAAATCGTGGGGTTGCTCAAAACCGGCAGCGCCTACTATGCACCGGCTTCCGCCGCCGTGGAGATGGCCGAGACGATTCTCAAGGATAAGAAAAAAATTCTGCCCTGTTCAGCCTATTTAAGCGGAGAGTACGGCATCAGAGATCTGTTTATGGGTGTTCCTGTGAAGCTGGGAGCGAACGGCGTTGAAGAAATTATTGAAGTCGAACTGACCGATGACGAAAAAGCCGCACTCGACCATTCCGCCGATGCGGTTCGCGGTCTGGTGGATGACATGAAGCGGCTCAAATAAGATCCGTCAGTTAATGCCTTTTCTTTTTTCCTCTGAATTCACTTCGGTAATAATATTCCAGGTATTTTGAAATGCATAGTTTCATGTCTTTCCGTTCGCTGATTTCCTGAATACCCCTGATATCATGGTAATAATCAAGATTATTGTAGATTTCACCGGAAATTTTGTGCAGGAACTGGGACCTTACCAGTTTTTCATCGACGTCGAAACCTCGTGACTTCATAACCCGGGGGCCCGCGAAAATCACCAGGGCGCCGGGTTCAGCGATAACAACGTCCCCCAGGGCCGCATAGCTGGCGATGGCCCCGCCGGTGGCCGGGTCCGCGAGAATTGAGATGTAGGGCAGTCCGCTTTTTCTGAGACGGTTAATGGATTCAATGG
>JAFCZI010000166.1 GCA_019314425.1 Deltaproteobacteria bacterium
TGTGCAACCTGCTGGGCTGGTTGTTCAAAAAACTGTTTCAAAAAACATTCCTGGGATGGGCCGATAGGGTTCTGGGGGCCTGCCTGGCCCTTTTGAAAGGCATTTTTCTCAGTTATTTAATTATTGTTCTGGTAACCTTTCTGGCGCCACAGGATTCGTCACTGGTCAAACAATCGCGGCTGGCGCCTGCTATCATCACTTCCTATCAAACCGTGATCGGCCTCATCCCTCCGGGTTTTCATGAAAAACTGAAAAAGTCATTTGAAAAACAAAAAGATAATCTTCAAAAGGTCGTCAAAGGAAAAATTTGAGTGTATATATGAAAGATATTGATACAGATAAGTTGGGCAGGGCCATGGGTGATCTTTTGTCTCTGGTCAGACGGCTTCGCGGGCCGAAGGGTTGCCCGTGGGATGCTAAGCAAAACAATCACACCATTAAGGTCTATCTGATTGAAGAAGCCTATGAGGTGCTGGATGCCATTGAAAATGCATCATCAGCCGAAACCTGTGGCGAACTGGGAGACCTGCTGTTTCAAATTATTTTCCTGGCGGCCTTGGCAGAGGAAAAGGGGGAATTTGATTTTGTGGCGGTGGTGGAAAAGATAACCGCTAAAATGATTCGTCGGCATCCCCATGTCTTTTCGGATGCGAAGGTGTTGTCAGCTGATCAGGTGGCCACCAACTGGGCCAGGATCAAGCGGGAAGAAGCGGATGTGCCTGAATCCGTTTCTGCTGCCTTGAAACGTGTGCCCAGTGGATTGCCGGCGCTTTTGAGGGCCCATCGCTTGAGCGAAAGGGCGGCCAAGACAGGTTTCGATTGGACCGACCGGGGGGAGGTCTGGAAAAAAGTCATGGAGGAAGTAGCAGAACTGAAATGCGCCATCGGCAGTGAGGATGAACAAATGGTAGTGGAGGAGATGGGCGACCTTTTTTTCAGTCTGGTCAATCTGTCAAGGCACTGGGGCATGAACGCAGAGGATCTGTTGAGATCGGCGAACCGAAAATTCCTGAACCGTTTTGAGCAAATGGAAACGTACTTAAACCAGAGCGGTGTTTCCCTGGAAAGAGCGACCGCCGAACAGATGAATGGGGCATGGGAAGCGGTAAAAAAACAGGCATAAAAAAGTCAGCAAGGAAAAAAAGCCGTCAGCGGTTTTATCGGATCATAAAATGGGGCTGCGGTTTGCTTGTGATGCTGGTTTTTGTGAGCATCTTACAGGTATTTTTCCTCCGAACCATCGATCCCCCTTCTTTCCTGATAACACCGTTCAAATCCATAGCCCTGTGCTTCAGCCCCGAAGCGCCGGAAATATCCGCGAACTGGTGTTTACTGAAACAGATATCGCCCCATGTGCGAAAAGCGGTCCTTGCAGCTGAAGATCAACGTTTTCTAACCCATAAGGGCTTTGATTTTATCGAGCTTAACAAAGCACTGAAAGACATGGCCATGGGAAAAGGGTACCGTGGCGCCAGCACCATCACCATGCAGGTGGCCAGGACCGTATTCCTCTGGCCTTCCAGGACCTGGACCCGGAAAGGATTTGAAGCCTATTATACGGTGTTGCTTGAGCTCCTTCTCTCCAAGAAGCGGATTCTGGAAGTATATCTCAACACGGTGGATTGGGGCAAAGGGGTCAGAGGCGTTGGTGCGGCCGCAAAAACATATTTCCATGTTTCCGCCGGGCGCCTGTCCCGGGGCCAGGCAGCGCTCCTGGCCGCCGTACTGCCCAGCCCCCATCGCTGGTCCCCCATAAAACCCAATGTCCGAGTGCGGAGATACCAGAAAAGGATACTGAAAGATATGAACAAAATGTCACACCCCAGGGCGGACTGAGCGTTATGTTTTCTGATTTCATAAACCGTGTCCAAGGCATCAGTTTGAAGTGGAAGCTCCTGATTCCCTTCCTGTTTTTTTCTTTCATCGGAACCACCTCCCTGGTCTACATCGGCCTGAGTTCTCAGCAGGAAATGATCAAGGAAGAGGAAAAAAAGGAGCTTTTTCGGTATTACGACCTTTTTCTGGCGTCGGTTCGGCAAAAAGGCGACCAGGCCCTTTCCATGGCGACCATTATCTCTGAAAATCCTACGATTAAGCAGCTATTGTCCAAACGAGACCGCAAAGGGCTTCTGGATTATACGTCCCCTTTGTTTGAGGAGCTAAAAAAAGATTTCGGTATTCGCCAGTTGCATTTTCATATTTTGCCCGGAAAATCCTTTTTGCGGGTTCACATGCCGGATCTATGGGGTGAGATGATTGCCTACCGAACCAGCATCATGGACGCATTGAAAAGCGGCAAGGGAAAAATGGGCCTTGAATGGGGTTTGACGGGTCTGGGAATGCGTGGGGTCTCGCCGGTATCCCTGAATAATAAGCTATTGGGAAGCCTGGAAATCGGATATCCTTTCGGCCGCCTTTTCCTGCAGAATTTCAAGGAATACTGGGGGCCCGATTTTGCGGTTTACGAAAAAGAAGGCCCCAATACTTATGCCCTGCTGGCGTCTACCAATGGCCCCGGAAAGACCTTCTCTTTAACAAAATCTCTTATTCCCGACGCCATCAACCCGGTCCGGATTTTGATTGCGCCGTCGGAATTCCCGAATCTTGCCCTTCTGGTGGGACCCATAAGGGATTACAGGGACGAGGTGGTGGCACTAGTCGAGATCAAAATGAATCGTTCGGCCATTATCACCCGGTTGTCCCGGACAAAAGCCCTGATGATCATTGTGGGTCTGGTGAGCATTTGTATTTCTTTTTTTCTGGTGTGGGTTGTCGCCGTTCTCTTTATTCGCCCCATCAGGGAAATTGTCGTCGCCGTCCAGGAAATCGCCCAGGGGAAGCGGGAAACCCGGCTGAAACCCGGCCCCAATGATGAGATTGGGCTGATGAGCCATTCAATCAATACCATGCTCAATTCTCTCAAGGAACGACGGTTACAGATTGAGGATTATGCTAAAACCCTTGAACAAAGGGTTCAGGAAAGGACCGCAGACCTGGTTTCTTCGGAGGAGAAACACAGGACTCTGGTGGATAATCTACCCCTTGGGGTGTACCGGATTTTGAACGATGGCACCATCGAGTTTATCAATCCTTACCTGGTCAATATCTTGGGTTTTAGTCCCGATGATGTGGTGGGCCACCGGTTTTTCTGGCAAACAAAAATCTGGCGATGCAACAAGGCCCAGGGCGAAAAAAATCTGGGAACCTTGTTAGAGGATGCCCGGGGGTTTCGTGAGGAAAGGGCCGTGAAAGACAACCAGGGGCACGAACACATATTCATGGATCAAGCCATTCCCTTCTGTGATGAATCCGGGAAGGTCCTCTGGTTCGAGGGTATCATGGTGGATATCACCGAGCTTAAACGGCTCCAGGAAAAGGCCCTGCGCACGGAAGAAGTTCGGCTTCTGGGAGAGATATCCGCGCGATTTGCACACGAAATGAGAAATCCGTTGGCCACGGTGGGCGGTTTTGCCCGTCGGCTTCAGGACACACTTACGGAAAATGAACGGGAGAAAAGGTTCGCAAAAATTATTGTGGATGAAGTGGCCAGAATGGAAGAGCTCCTGAAAAGCATCTTAGCGTCCATAAAACCTTTTTCACTCAACATCGTCACCGTAGACTTGAATAAAATCATCCTTTCTTCCCTTGATGAAGAAGCCGAGCGGATGGCTACTAAGAAAATCAACCTTGATACCGCATTATCCCCGTCCATCCCGGACATTCAGGGGGACAGCGTTTTCTTGAAACGGGCCTTTGGTTGTATTTTAAAAAATGAGGTGATTAACATGCCGGAAGGTGAAACGCTGTCCCTTGCAACCGGCAGTGAGGTCGACAATGTGGTGACCATCATCCGGCATGACGCAAAAGGTCTGGCCAACGAGGACCTGACCCAGTTCTTTTTCCCCCGTTTTACCGGCAAAGCGGAAACCACCATTCACGATTTACCCCTGGCCAAGGCGGTGATCAACCGGCACGGTGGAAAGGTGGATGTTTTCCGGGACGGGGAGGATGTGGTCTTGAAAATAAAATTGCCGATTGTGTCGTCTGTTTGATGGGAGAGAAAAAATGTTGAGATATATTACCTTAAACGCCTTTATTGGTCTTTTTTCCGTTTTTATGTGTCTATGGGCACTGGTAATTCCCATCTTTGGCGGCTCGGGACAAACGGTGCACTTTCGTTGCGCCGTGCCATGGGCCAAAGTCATATTGAAAGTCTGCGGCATTCGGGTAGCCGTTCGCGGCAGAGAGAATGTAAATCCGGAAATCCCTCGCATCTACATGTGCAACCATCAGAGTTTTTTTGACATCTGGACCCTGTTGGCGTTTCTCCCGGTGGATTTCAAGTTCATCCTGAAACAGGAACTCATGAAGATCCCCCTTCTCGGGCCTGCCATGACCCATGCGGGTTATATCGGAATTGAAAGAGACGATCCCCGGAAAGCGGTGAAAAGCATTGCTCTCGCGGCGAAACGGATCAAGGGCGGGGCCTCGGTGCTTATTTTCCCCGAAGGCACCCGGAGTGTGGACGGCCGCCTGCAATCCTTCAAGCGGGGGGGGTTCAACCTGGCCATCAAGTCCGGTTGTGATATCGTACCGGTTGTCATCAACGGAAGCCATCGGATCGCCACAAAGGGGAGCCTCCGCATCAATAAGGGCTCTTACAGCCTTTACATCGGAAACCCCATTTCCCTTTCAGGCTACAGAAAAAAAGACACCCCGCGCTTAATGGACATGGTCCATCAAGCTATTTCAGATAAGCTTCCAGGTTAATGCCGTAATCCTCACTGGCGCCCCCGGCGTGACTCGAACGGACACCCAGATTAGGAATCTGTTTTTTCAGTGTTTCATGGGAATCAACGGGACGTTAAAAGATACATTATCCGCTTGACATATCAAACGCTTATCTCTATAATGCCTTCCTAGAACGTCATTTAAAAACCTACTATATCAGAAGTATTTTTGACCCAAACAATCTAGGGGGGGGATTATGGCAGCTAAGCTTTTGCCATCAAAAACATTAGAAAAGTTTACGTTTTTTGCAACTCATGAAATCACTGCAAGCTCCTGAGTTAAAAGACTTAATCCTTGATCGAGGAGGGAATAAGCCGCTTCAATTTGTGATGGTTGCTCGGTGTTCCTGACAGGTGGATTTTTAAAATGAAGCTCGGAGCAGATTGAGAGCCATAGCCATCTCCAGCTTATGTCCGTAACCATATAAAATGACTTTCCTTTCTTCTTTTCAACAACTCCTCGGACCCTCAACTTGTTCATTTCATACCGAATTTGTGCAGGATTTCGGAAATCTTGAGGAAGTTTGTTGAGGATGTCCACTGTCCTGAACCCATATGCATAGTTCTTAAAAACCTGACAATACCTGCCGGGAAAAACAGAGAGAGAATGTAGCCTCGAATAATCACCCGATCGAAGCAGAAATATTTAAACTTGATATTTTCAGAGAATTGATTCGAGAATGAGTCGTTCATGGGTGTTTCCTCCGGTGAGGGAATGTTGGTTAAACAACCCATACCGGATCACCCATGAAATTTCAAATCAAAGAAGGGGGTTTTGGGCAGGGGGTTAAGAGACGCAAGGATGGTCAGATGGGGCCAAGAGCCTCATCAACTTTAATATCCGGGATTTGCCCCGGCCAAAAATATAACCATCATGTCAATTAGCCCCTTGCCTACAGCTCCTTTCGGAACTTTAGTTTGCTAAA
>JAFCZI010000167.1 GCA_019314425.1 Deltaproteobacteria bacterium
CTTTTAACTCAGGAGCTTGCAGTGATTTCATGAGTTGAAAAAAACGTAAACTTTTCTAACGTTTTTGATGGCAAAAGCATATCAACAGATATAAATACGTGCTTCAGCACTGGCTTTCCGCTAGAAAGTCACGAATCCTGTTTATGGCCAGGGTCTTATCTTCGGGATCGATATGGATCATATCCGGTTCTGCTTTGAACCAGGTCATCTGGCGTTTCGCATATCTTCGGGTATCCCGTTTAAGCGTCTCCGTTGCCTTTTGAAGAGACCACTCCCCTTGCAGATATTTTAGGACATGGCGATAACCAATGGCGGTCATGGATTTAAGATGAGGGTCATATCCCTTTTTTATGAGATGCTCCGTTTCCGCTACAAGACCGCAAGCAAGCATTTTTTCACTGCGGTCGTTAATGCGGTCGTAAAGCGGTTCCTTCTCCACCTGCAGGCAGAGCTTTAACGCCAAAAATTCCTGGTTCCCAAACCGGTGCTGTTTCATGAGATGAGAGACCTGTCTGCCGGTTTGTTGAATGATTTCAAGTGCTCTGATAATTCGAAGCCTGTCATTGGGATGAATTGATTCAGCCCTTTCAGGATCCAGCTCAGCCAGTCTTTGGTGTAGTTTCGGTGCTCCTTTCTGATCACATTCAAGCTGTAAACGTTCCCGAAGGATTGGGTCTGAAGGGGGCAACTCAACCAACCCCCCCAATAGCGATCTGATATAGAGTCCGGTGCCCCCCACAATAAAACAGGGTATATTTTTTGCGCAAATCCCTTTTGCCAGCGGAAGGGCCATCCGACGGTACATGGCCGCATTGAATTCCTCGTCGGGATCCACAACATCCAGGAGATGATGAATAACACCGCGCCGTTCTTCGAGAGTGGGCTTGGCGGTGCCCACATCCATATACCGGTAGACCTGCATGGAATCGGCGTTAAGGATCTCGCCGCCGAGAGAAAGCGCCAGCGCAACGGCCAGCCCGGTTTTTCCGCTGGCTGTAGGACCCGCAATAACAATGATTTTTGGTTTATTATCAGCCACCATGGCAGTTAGAAACCTTCTGTTCGGTAAACCGGTAACCGTTTGCAGTCTTTTTATCCGTGAACTATTTAGTGTCCATCCACGAATGAGAAAATTTGTTCGCGTTCAAGGAAGGCGAAAATTGTAACCACAGGAATACATTGTAGTATTTCGAGGATTACAATTTTCGTCTGACGCCGAAATCGGACAAATTGGCCATTTGTGGATGGGCACTACTTATACAATTCTTTTGAACATCTTGTTCATTTCAAAATAGGTAAAGTTCTTAAAAATAGGCCTTCCGTGGGGGCAATTTGTGGGCAGATCCATGTCATTGAGCTGGCGCATCAAATTGGACATCTCCGTCAACGTCAGGTGTTGTCCGGCCCGGATCGCGCCATGACAAGCCATGATTTTAACTGCGTCGTCCATGATATGGGCGTCGTCAGGCGACCCGCCTTCTTCCAGTTTTGAAATAAATTCGGAAATAAGTGTTTGCCAGTTCACATTCTTGAGCAGGGCAGGCACCGCCCGCAACAAAAAGGTATTGCCCCCGAAATGATCCAGTTCAATGCCGAAATCAGCCAGCACGTCACCGTTTTCCAAAAGAATCCCTTTTTCTTTCAGAGAAAACTCCATTTCGTTTGGAATCAGCAGGTTTTGTATTTCGATTCTGGCTGAAAGAAGGGATTTTTTGAGGGTTTCGTAAACGATTCTCTCGTGGGCGGCGTGCTGATCTACAATCAGAAGGCCGTCCTCCATCTGACACAGGATGTACATGTTCCCCAATTGCCCGATAATCTGAGGCATACGGGTGTCAGTCAACTGAACGGGCACCGCTTCCGGGGTTGGCGTTTTTTGCGTAAGCGGTGGCGCATAGGTTCCGGCACGTTCGAAGATCGCGGGGGCCGGAGGTGTTATATTGGGGACATTTTGGTTTTTGCAGGGCTGTGAAGCACCCGAAAAAACCTGCGACGTGGGCGCAAGTGTCTCATGGACGACGGCGGCGATGGCCTTGAAGACCTGCTGGCCGTTTTGGAATTTGATTTCCTGCTTGGTGGGATGTACATTCACATCAATTTGGGACGGGTCTATGGTGATGAAGACCAGGGCCTGTGGGTAGCAGCCTTTCATCAGACGCTGACCGTATCCCTCGATGACGGCTTTTGTCACAAACCGATCTCTGATATTCCGACCATTGACATAAACGAACAACCGGTCGGCTCGTTTCCTGGCAAAGTCCGCTGGGGCGACATGGATGGCAATATGGAGATCTTTCTGCCGGCTTTCGCCATTCAATATGGATTGGCCGGTGGTCCTGCCCATGAGATGGGAGAGACGCAACCGGGGGTTTGGGGATGCAGGAAGGTGAAGAATCCCTTTATTCCCTTCTTCCAGACGAAAAGAAATGTCCGGAAAAGGCATGGCAGCCCTTAAGACTGTGTCCACGATATGGTTCATTTCCGTGCGCGGGGTTTTTAAAAACTTGCGCCGCGCCGGAATATTAAAAAACAGGTCCTTGATTTCAACAATGGTGCCTGGCGGGGCGCCCACCTCCTCAACGGCCAGTAGTTTTCCACCCGATATCCTGACCCGGTTCCCCAGAAGTTCCTTTTTCGGCAGGGATGTGATCTGCATGCGGGACACTGCCGCCATGCTGGGGATGGCTTCCCCCCTGAATCCAAAACTTGTGACCTTCACCAGGTCCGAGGCCGTTCTGATTTTGCTCGTGGCGTGTCTTTCAAAACACAGGAAAAGATCATCCCTACCCATGCCGATGCCGTTATCCGTAACTTTGATGAGGCCTTTGCCACCCCTTTCTATCTTGACCGATATTCTATCGGCTTTTGCGTCGAGGCTGTTGTCGATGAGTTCTCTGACGATGGAAGCAGGTCTTTCAATTATCTCGCCTGCGGCAATCTGGGACGCAACCTTCTCCGGGAGAATTCTGATGGTGTTCATAGGTAGAGGAGTTTTTCATCCACCTCGAAGTGAGGTCTGGTGGCGGCGGCTTTGAAGATCCTGGGGGGGAAAGACCGTTTTCCCTTTGCAATGAGAAGATTTTCGGTGCCCATAGGATCATAGCGGAGGCAGGAGGATGATTCGGGGTGTTTCAGGAAGTCGTAAACCAGGCGGCGGGAGAGGTCTACCATTCCCGCAAGATATTCATGGAAAACGCGCCCCCGCGGCCCCTTAGTTTCAAAGAAAAGGTTGCGTGTTGTGTAAAGATAGTCTGAAAATTTGACGGTTTGGGTGAAAACACGTTTTTTGGTTTTAAGGTGGTTTCTTTTATTCCCGCCAAGGAGCTGCAACAAGTCGTCACACACCTGGTGGTCCATATTGAGGACGCCGTTGGCAATACTGGTGTAACCGGTCCCGATCAAATAATCGGATCGTATTTCCCAGAACAGATGTCCTACCCTTCCCTTTCCCGGGTAGGCACTGATGAGGTTCGGAATGAAATAATTATGAGCGATCACATCCGCTGCCAGATGTGATAAAAAGCCCAGGGCGTAAGACATTTCCCGGTCGTCGCTCACATCGCTGAGGAACTTGAAGCCCCCCTCCCAGTTGTGGGGTGCCCCTGAGCGTTTCTTTTTTCCTTTTCCGATAAAAAAGTCAGCGGAAAGCGACCCGTACAGATATTCAATGGGAAAGGCCTTAATGATCCTGCCGATGGATGGCAGCAGCTGATAGGCAGCATCAAGGGATCCCAATGCAATGGCGGTATGGACACCCGGCCCCCACGCAAAAGCACTCTCAGGGCGTACGCATTGTACAACGAGATAAACGGCAAAAAAAACAACCACTTTCAAAAAAAGCGTCATGAACTCAAGAACCCCTTGGTATTTATGCGCTTCGAGGTTTCCTTATGAAAGAAAAGATTAAAGAATCACTCAGTGTTCAGGATAATAACATAATGATTTTGAGGGCTCAATGGTTTAGTTTTCACAGGGTAACTCAAAAGGTTGAGAATCTACCTTATTTCCCTAAAATAAGGCGGTCATTTTTTCTGTCAAGGTTTTCTTTGATTGCTCCTCGTTCCCACGCTCTGCGTGGGAACGCATAGGTCAATGTTGCTTGACATATTTTGCTTCAAATGGTTAGTATTCATTATGATTATCTTCTTTCATCCAGGCGCTGCCATGAGATCTTTCTTAAAGCTTTCAGCCTTTTCTTTCTGCCTCCTGCTATTCCTGCCGATCCCCGCATGGGCGGAATTCAGCACCACCCCGAAAGACTTGACGGATGCCTGTGAAACCCTGGTCCAAACCCTGGCGGAAAAAATCCCCGTGGGAAAAACCGTGGCTGTGAGGCGGTTTTCGTCGCCTGGCGGTATCCCCACGTTGATGGGGGTGCGTTTGCAGGACTTGCTCACCAACGCTTTATCAGCCGTTGAGCCCCGTAAATTTCATGTGGTGGCGCGGTTGCGCATGGCCGAGCTGTGGACCTGGAGCGCATGACCTTCGGTTCGAGCAAAGGGGATGATCTGGACCAATGGGCCCGGGGACTCAAAGCCGACCTGGTTGTCATGGGGACCTGTGGGGAGGGGAGCGGCCGATTGGAAATTGATTGCCGTCTGGTGGCCCCCGAGTCCGGTCGGTCATTGGGGGCGGCCCACGGTCGGGCGCCCCTGAGCGCAAGCATTCAGCGTCTGGTTCGCACGCCTGCGCCCTCCAATCCTGTGGCCGGCGTGTTCGAGGCCGTCGTTTCGCCGAAGCCCGGGGGCAACACAAAATCCTTCGTGCGACTGTTCCGACTTCAGCATGGAAAACCCATTCCCTTTGCCACCGGAAACGCCCCTTCTTTTCAAGTGGGTGAACTCATGGGGTTTTTCGTCCGCCCGCCCATGGACTGCCGCCTCTACATTTTCAATTACGACGCTTTGGGGGATGACGAGTCCGTTGTCTTCATCTATCCTCTGCCGCAGGTTCCCTTCCGCAGCTTTCATGAAAGGAAGTCCTACCTTTTTCCCGCGTGCATTGACCCGGAAGCTGTCTCGTATTCCGTGGAACCGCCCCTTGGGCGGATGATGTTCAAGGTGATCGGAGTGGCATCCGATGCCTCCCATGGGGATTTGGTCGAGGGTCTGGATGGAAGCCGGGGTTATTATCTGCTTCACCGGAAGGACTTGAAACCCCTCATTTCCCTCTTAGCCGTTCTGCCTCGGTCCGCCTGGTGGGAAGAGAGCGTGGAGTTTTGGGTGATGGAATACCCCCCCCCGTTCCTTCTACTCGATCAAAATATCAGACGAAATCTGATGGGAAATCAGGACAATTTTAAATCTTTTCTGGGAGTCAAGATTTTTAACCACTCGAATTCATAGGATTATTTGCTTGCACAATTGTGCGATTAGGCTGAGAACGTATCATCCTAAACGCAACAAAATATTTTAATGTTTGGTGAATTTTTTAAGCATCCCTACGGTACGCGTGTTGTCTCAACTTCCTGAAAACAGGAAAGATATAACAACTTCGCGCTTTTATACCCCGGTGATAAAGTTTGTGATGACCGTTACCTTTTTTTGTATCCGCTGCGCAACTACCTTCGTAATATCATGCCTAACCAACTGAATTAACATGCCTTTAGCCTTTCAGCGAAAGCTTTTTCTTTTAAGCTGCAAAGTGCGATTAGCATGATCATAAAACCTTTTGTATTGTGCTATTAGCCTGATAACAATCAGGCATGAT
>JAFCZI010000168.1 GCA_019314425.1 Deltaproteobacteria bacterium
CTTCCGAGTAAGAGCTGCCTTGGCCCAGTCCAAATCCTCGGTGCCGTTTGAATATGAAGATGAACCATTTTTCAAATCCTATGATGCGATTTGTCGTATCTGGACTGCTCGAAAAACCCAACGGGCCGTTGCCGATTACAAGCGTTGCGTAATGATGTATCCTGCAGGGGCTAGGGATCTCAATATCATTGAAGGCAAACACATCGCCATTGATTATCATTGTGATCCCTGTGACAGTCGATATCCTGAAGACAAAATGTTGTCAAAGTCCCCGGACAAAAATGGCGACCTGGTGTATGCCCATCGGCCCCAGATCATCTGGGACAGCATGACCAACACCATTATTAATATCGCATATTGTGAAGGCAGATCCCGCGCTACCTCTGCATTATACAAATTCTGTGTAAATATTCGGCCAGCACCCCATCTTCGCCTATTTTGGCCTGCTCACATAGCATTAGTATGCTACGCAGTCCCAAATAGACGAATATGAAGCACTGCCAAACATTTGATGGCGCCGTAAAAAGTCCCATCTACTGCGTTGCAGTGATTTTTCAGAATCTCAACATACGACATGTATGCCTACGATCCTGAAAAACCACTACGCCTTGTATATGGAACTTTTTACGACGCCATCTACAGATGGATTTGTGACTTTTTACGAGTGCATCAAATTTGATGAGGAGAACCATATGAAACAAATTATGGAAGGTGTTTTTTTTATTCCGGGGCAAGATGAAATGATCCCGGATTCCCACATATACTTGATTGGGAACCCCGATTCGGACGATATGAGCCTGGTTGATGCGGGCCTGATGGGGAAGGGACGCTACAAAATCGAAGCCATCCGGGAAACAGGCGTATCGCTTTCAAACATTAAACGAATCATCATGACCCACACCCACCTGGATCATATAGGGTGCCTGGGCGAACTTCGCGAAGCCATGCCCCACGCGGCCCTGTGGATTCACGAAAACGAGGCGACGCCTCTGGAGGATGGAGACGAAAAGACGGTTTACGGCATGGACATGTTTGAGAGCATGTGTCAGACCCAATACAACATCAAACCGGGTGATTTCTGTTTCCCTGTTGACCGAAAACTGGCGGGTGGCGAAACACTTGAAATCGGTGGAACCGCTTGGAAAATCCTGCACATCCCGGGGCATTCCTCCGGCAGCATCGCCCTTTATGATCCACAGAATAAAATCCTGATCCCGGGGGATACAGTATACGCAGATTATGCCATTGGACGATTTGACCTTCACGGGGCCAGCGGCCCGCAGCTCAAAAATTCGCTTATGGCGCTGGCGGACCTGGACGTGAACATCCTTCTGCCGGGCCACAATCAGGTCATGGAAAAGGTGCCGGCAGGTTATATCCGGAAAACCGCCGAACAATGGGGGCCGTATCTCTCCTGAAGCGTATTCAGGAACTTCTCAGATTTTTCAAGGAAGACAGAATTCCTTTCGCCGATTTACCGATTTTTTGAAGAAGCGGATTTCGCGCCTGCACCGCCACATAGAGGTCACCTGATTCAGCCCCCCCCTTTCCCGGCTCGCCCATTCCCTTCAATCGGATCTTCTGCCCGGCCCTCATGCCGGGGGGGATCCTCACCCTCAATTCCTTCCGGTTTTTTCGGCACAGGTAACTGATTTTGCCCCCTGACTGAAGTATTTCCAATGAAACTGCAATCACATCCTGAACATCTTTTCCTTTTTCGGGCAATTCAATGCCCCATTTTTTCTTAAGCCCGTACTTGATCAGGCGACCCAGTTGTCCGCCCAGTGGAAATCCGGAACCCGGGCGACCCCTCCCCTGGCCCTGCCCCCCCACAAAAACCCTACCGAAAGCATTGGGTCTCCTGAATTCAAAGGTGCGGTATCCAGACCCATAGGAATTCTTGAAGACTTCGTCAAAACCCCTGAGCCCGAAGGCACGGCTGAATTCCTCGAAGATCTGCTGAATATCACTTCCCCTGAAGATATCCTGCTCGGAATAGGTTTGCTTGAAACGATCATGGGCCGAATCGCCATAGACCTGCCGCAGTGCATCGTACCGGCTTCTTTTTTGAGGATCAGACAAAACGGCGTAGGATTCATTGATGGCCTTCATCCGTGATGCCGCCGCATCGTCACGATTGCGGTCCGGATGGTATTTAAGGGCCAGCTTTCGATAGGACTCTTTGATCTTTTGCTGGCTTTCAGATACCGCCACCTCCAGTATCTCATAGTAATCCTGCTGTTCCATTGGACCTCTTTTTCACAAGCGCGGACAACCCGCCGATTTAACATGTTTTTCCAAAAGAGCATGAACCTCAGCCATCAAACCGTTGATTGAAAATAGACCAGACCGGTAATCCGGATTCATTTCGCCTGCCAGCGTCACAGTAACAGTATTGGGACGGTGGGCATTAAACAGAAACTGCCCCGGCTTAAACAGTTTGTCCGTATTTTCAATGAAGAGAACCTTTATCGGCGCTTTGCACATTTTGGCAAGTTTAAAAGCCCCCTTGTTCAAACTGCCGATGCGACCATCCCGACTGCGGGTGCCCTCGGGAAAGATAAACACGTTGCCACCAGAAGCAAGAAACCCATCCATGCCATCGATGCGGTCCACCATCAAATCCGCGAAACGCCCCCGGGCCGTGGACGGAATATACCCTGACAGGGAAAGGATCGTACCGAGAACCGGGATGCAGAATAAACGGGCTTTGGCAATGGTGGAATGCTGCGCATAAAGGGAAATCAGCAAAATAGGATCAATATAGGATCGATGATTGCACACGATTACCGAAGATCGAATTTCTCGCACTGCCTTTGAAATCCGCCATCGGCACGAGGGAATCAACAGCTTTATAAGACCGAAAAATCCTTTGTAGAAGATATGGTTCAGCTTTTGAAATGCGGTTCTTCGCTCCTTGACAAAACAGTAAACCAGAAAATAAAACGGCGCAAAAAAAAGGACAAAGCCCAAGGTGTAATAACACCACAGGGACAGGGTAACCAAAAGATCCAGCAGAAAATGGTACCTTCTCATTATGAAATTGTGCTCGGAAATATGATAGCCTCGTAAAAAGTCACGAATCTATACAACACCGCTTTTTTCCACCAGGCGCTGGAGCTTGCGATAGGGCTGAGCCCCAACCAGGCGATCCCCGTTTATCGCAAAGGTGGGCAAAACCAGAATATTCATCTCTTCCGCCATGGCCCAATCCCGATCCACACGTTCTTTAAAGGTTCCAGCCTTGATCACGTTATCAACATTCTCAGATGGAAGGCCCACGGAAGCGGCAATCTCGGACAATACGGAAATTTTCGCGATATTTCTTGAATCCACAAAATAGGCGGCATACAGCGCCTGAAGAAAAGCATCTCCCTTACCCTCGGATTCAGCCCAGAAGCCCAGTTCCTGGGCCGAACGACTGTTGTAAATCATTTCAGGTGAACCGAAAGGCAGCCCCAAAGCCTCCGCTGTTTCTTTCAAGTTGCGCATTCTTTCATTGATCACCAGGGGGTCATCAAAAAAACAGGCGCTCAGTGAAAGCCCATCCTCCGGGGTATCCGAACGAAACGGAAACATTCGACGTCGAATTTCGATGTGATATTCTTTTTTAAGCCGGGCGATCCGCCCGGACATGAAGTAGCACCATGGACAGGTACAATCGGTAAAGATTTCAAGGATTTCAGTAGAGGAAGGCATAGGGGGTGTCTTTCACCCGCAGAACACTTTCGGGCTGCAAATCATTGACTGCAAAACCTGCGGGCATAAGAAACACCGAAATTCTCTTCCACAATGGAAAAGACCTCACCGGCATCCAAACCACTCCGCTTCAAGTCCTCAATTGCCTGATCCAACATGGCAGCAAAGACCTCTTCGCTGATAACTCTTTTCTTCGACATGATATCTCTTCTCCGGATTCTATTCCAAAATGTCAGGTGCCTGCAAAGCGCCAGCCTAAATTCGGGATAATATCCGCCGAACCTTACCTAAACCTTTCAAGAACATTACAACCCTGTAATAGTACAAATATAAAAAACAACTTTTCTTTATGCGTTTTTTGAATCAATTTGTCAATAAAAATTTCAGAGTTTTTTAGGTATGGTTTTGGGAAAGACTCACATGCTGAGTGAAAATAATACTTTTTATGCTCTGGAGAAACCCTTTAAAAGACTCGAAACCGGGCTCGTAATTGGCAAAACCTTACTGGACATCTCTGGCTAATATCGTAAAAGCTTCTACTTCAAAGCAAGTGCCTTCATGGCCGCAGTTTGCGGATCGGAGAAGAAGATCGGGTCGACCGTTTCCATTATTTCGCCAGATACTTCCAGAAAATTTCGTTTGTTTTCAAGGAGTATCAGTGCTCGCCTTGCTCCGTTTTCCATAGCCATTTGGAGTGGCTCCATCAAGGATTGGACAGCCTTGATGTTTCCCTGGATACTGAGATCACCAAGGATGATGAGCCCATGCAGAGCCTGGACTTTCTTGATGGCCGAGTATATGGCGACATTGAAGTTGGCCAATTGTATGGGTGTGATCTGTTCGATCCAGAACGGGCTGCGCCTGCCCCGAGCATCTTCATCATACTGGTGCCGAATTTCCACCTGCGCCCAGACCCCGCCCATCAACAACCGGTCGAACTCTCGGACGAAACGATCCGGCACATGAAGATACTTGTTTCCAAAATTCACCAGTTCGGCCCAATATTTATCATCCTGAGCAAGGTAACGGACCTTCACCTTGTCGATGAATGAATGCCGCTCTTTTTCTTTGACCAGGGCCTGGGCTTTGTTGGCTTCCTCGGGCCGTGCGAAGTTTTCAGCCAGAGTGTTGTTTACCACACGAAGGCCGGCATCTATGGCGATCGGGTCATCGGTAGCGCAATATTTACCCAGGAGATATTCCAGGACAAAAACCGGTACGTTCACACCCACCTTGATTTTTCGCACAAGGTCTTTACGTACCACCTTGCCCGCAAAAACATCCGTTACTTTCTGGTCAAGCGCATCATCCATCAATCAAATCCCCAGTTTAACCGGCACATCAGCCAGAGCAGCCAACTCAAGCTGAGTGTGGCAATCCACGATTTGTACCGTGACTTTTAGAACACCCACATCATCGGCGAGCATGAAGGTCAGGGTGTTAGACAGTTACAAAATAGATCCTGTGTAAAAAACACAAGAAGTGTTATGAAAAATTCAAATTTCCCCTCAAGGTGGGGATCACAACCATCTCTTTGAGCTTGAGCGAGGTTGCCGTAACTTCACGGCTCAGAGATGTTAAATAGTACTTATAGCTCTTTGACACTTTTTTGATCAGGCCATGATTTCGAAGACGTTTGAGGATATGCGAGATCTGTCCCGATTTTTTCTGCAAGGCCTTTTGCAAGCTGCAATTACGAATGCCAAAGCCCTGAGCGCCACCCTGCGCTACGGCACGAAGTACGGCTTCGTCTTCTTCGTTGAACAGGTTGAAACCACGAAAACTGCGACCCTTTTCTTTGACAGGTCGACTGATTTTGTTCACCTTTTTGATTCCGTTTTTGCCCATAAAATGGCGGATCGAATGGCCCTCGATACGAGTTGAAAATCTACCACCGAGTTCACCCTCGTATCGGAGGTCAAGACGTTTCCCTAAAAACATGGCAACGTTATCCGGTTTGACTGAATGTGAAAGGGTTCGAACGAGTTCT
>JAFCZI010000467.1 GCA_019314425.1 Deltaproteobacteria bacterium
TCAGACCGGACTTGAACTTGCTCGTTCAACGAATCCAGACATCATCGTTCTCGACTTGATGCTGCCCCTATTGAATGGCATGGAAGTTTGTAAGATATTGCGTGCAGAGTCAGGCGTGCCCATTATCATGCTCACTGCCAAAGGCGCACAACTAGATCGTATCAATGGGCTGGAGAGCGGAGCAGATGACTATATCGTCAAACCCTTTGACCCTGATGAGCTGATCGCCCGCGCCAAAGCCGTTTTGCGGCGAACTCAGGGCAAAGTGCAGAAAAGCCTGCGCTATGGAATTCTAAGTTTGAATGAAAGTACGCAAGATGTCAGACTTGCCGGGGAAGAGATCAAATTAAGCCAGGCACAGTTTGCCCTTCTCTCTGCTTTTATGCGTCACCCTAACCAGGTGCTCTCTCGATATCAGCTCATCGCGCTGGCTTTCAATAACGATTTTGATGCCTATGACCGAGCGATCGATACCCATATTCGCCGTTTGCGCAAGCTAATCCACAAAGGCGATTTTTTTGATGCCTATGACCGAGCGATTGATACCCATATTCGCCGTTTGCGCAAGCTAATCCACAAAGGCGATTTTCAACCCATCCAGACGGTCTATGGGGCAGGCTATAAATTTGTGGAAGAGGATAACTAATGTCTATTCGTTGGCGTATTTTGGGTGCATTTATTCTCGTCATCATTTTCACGATCCTGCTTAGCACGGGCGTTGAATATTCGCAAAGGGACAAACGTTTGAGCAATTTTTCGCTCAAACTCAGGAGTGATGATCTTGCTGCTTTTTTGAGCCGAACTTATACGATAGATAAGAATTGGGATAATTTAGATTCCGTCCTTCAGGAAACGGGGTTTCTGACTGATCGAAAGATGGTTGATACAGAAGATGAATGGAGCGACAAGAAAAGAGCCCTAGTCTTCGGTGTTGTGATCGAAGATGTTGAGGGGAATATCATCAGAGACTCTTTATCAGATTTGAATAGTGAAGAAGAAATTGATGTGGTGGAAGGAGAACCTTCGGAGATCGTTGATTTTGATACAGGTCAGGTTGTGGGCACGGTTACTATACAGATAAGCCGAGAATTTATAAAAGAAGAAACCCGTGATTTCCTCATTGCTTCCCTCTATCCCACTGTCATTGGCGGCTTGCTGACCATGCTCCTTGCGCTCTTGCTGGGCTTCTGGTTATCGCATCAAATTACTTCGCCAGTCACCGCGCTTACAGAGGCAACCAAGACCATCGTCCAGAGCGGTGAGACCCAGCTTTTACCGGTGAACTCATCTGATGAGTTGGGGCAGATGAGCGAATCCTTTAACCAGATGATAACCTCCCTCCAAACCCAACGAAATCTGCGCAAACGGCTCATTGACGATCTCTCGCATGAACTCAACACGCCGCTAAGCGTCATCCAACTGGAGTCAAAAGGTTTGCGGGATGAGATCCAGCCCCCCGCAGATGCCGCCGAACACATCATCCATGAAGTGGAGCACCTGCATAATCTGGTAAGTGATCTGAACTGGATCGTCGAAACAGACTCTGGTGATTTGAAATTTCAATTTGAAGAATATTCGCTGGTGAAATTGCTTCGCACCGAAGTGGAGCGTTGGCAGCTTAAAGCAAAGGCAGCCAAGATCAACTTAACGCTTTTGCCCCTACCTGTTGATTTGCCCAATACACAAATAGATATAGCACGGATGAACCAGGCTATGGGAAATTTGATCGAAAATGCCTTGCAGCATACTCCAGCTGGAGGAGCGGTTAAAGTGCATTGCGAAACGAACGTGGGCGAGGTGCTGGTTTCCGTTTCAGATACGGGTTCGGGTATTTCGGCAGAAGATTTGCCCTTCGTCTTTGAACGTTTCTACCGTGCTGACAAATCCCGTCAACGTGAAGTGGGCGGGCGCGGACTTGGCTTGTCTATTGTCAAGCAAATCGTTGAGGCACACGGCGGGCAAGTTTGGGCCAAGAGCAAAACAGGGAAAGGAAGCTCTTTCTATTTTCGCTTGCCAGCTAGGAAATAAACACATTCATGTGCTGACAGAGTTTCTAGTCGACGAATAATCCAACTGTATC
>JAFCZI010000169.1 GCA_019314425.1 Deltaproteobacteria bacterium
TTCAAGCCCCATCACCACATCCAGGTTCCTGAGGCCGATGTCCATGTCGATGACGACGACCTGTTTTCCCTGCATGGCCATTGCAGCGCCGATACAGGCTGTCGCGGTGGTTTTCCCAACTCCTCCCTTGCCGGAGGTTACAACAATGATTTTTCCTTCCAAAATACACCCCCTTTTCTAAAGCACTTCAGGCCACGGAAGACGCCCAAAAGGATTGTTTTTGAGATAATCATCCACTAAAATAGCATCGTTGACAATATGGGCAAACTGCGCCCTTCCCTCCTTGAACGAGGGGATCCCCGCTACCACATGGCCACCAATCTGCAGCTGCTCCGGCTGAAAATCAAGGGCCAGAATGATTTTTTTCCCGTCATCAGGATATCCTGCTGCCGCCTTTCCCTTCAGGCTGCCCATCACCAGGATATCGCCCCCGGCAACAACTTCCGCGCCGGGGTTGACGTCACCCATGATGGTCAGATGTTTCCTGGCCGTCACCTTCTGTCCGGAACGGACCCTTCCAGCCAGCATTAGGACATGGCTGCGGTGGTGCTGCCAGGAACGGTCCATATCCCTTTTGCGGGTTCGCTCTTCCTCCCTCGATCGTGATCTCTGGTTCGGGGGGACCAACACGGTTGCAACCTTAAAACGATCTTTCAGGAAAAGGCCCAGCTCGTCAAGCAAGTCCAGATGACTTTCGTTGGTTTCGGTATCCAACGTAACCTTTGAATTCACAGCCATTTCATTCAATCGTTTGAAAACCGCTGCCAGGTCGTTCTTCAATAAATCCACGGGTCGGGAAGGATCAATGGTCACCCACAATCCATCCCCCACACCTTTCAGTTTTACCGCCTGCTTGTGTTCATTCATCTGCCCGTATGTTCCCAAAAAATAATTTTTGTGTATTTCCAATAAGACAACAGAATATAGCAGAAGCATTATTTGTGTGTCAAGGGAAAGAAAGCACAATATATGGGGTTTTTTTTGCAAACCGGGGAAATTTCGGAGTGGTTGAAGAGATGAGGATAAGCGAATATCGGAGGTAAATATTCGGCTTAGGTTGATGGTCTCGTAAAAAGCTACGTTATGCCACGCACAGCATCCTATGAACAACGAACTTGAAGTTGAGTTCGTTGGAAATCACGAATCTATCTATAGATGGCGTTGTAAAAAGTTCCATATACAAAGCGTATTTTAAAAAGCCACTAGAGATTGGAAATTCCCTTAGTATAGGGTTTGGTTGATAAGGGAACACGGACCCCATTAATCATCCCATGTCAAGTCCACATAATAAGGGAAATGATCTGACGCATACCGCCCGTCAAATTGATCATGAACAATCCGGGCCTTTCTGACATGCGGAGGATGGGTTGTCAGAATCCAGTCGAGCCTGCTTTTCTTGGGAGTGCCCAAAAACCCATGATGGGTGAAACTCTCTTCCCCTTCGGGATGCCCCAGGACCTGCCAGGAATCTAAAAGCCCGGTTTCTCTATTTACAAGAGCCGCATGGGCGTCTGAATCCGGCCCATCATTGAAATCCCCCATAAGAATCACTGGAACGGCTTGCTTGTAAACCCATCGGGAGATGAGTTCGGCTTGTTTTACGCGGGCCACACGGCCCATGTGATCCAGATGGGTTACCGCCACTGAAAAAACATGTCCGGATTCCAACGCTTCCACTGTGGCAGTGCTCAGCATACGGGGAAAAGCGCTGTCCCAGTTTTTGCTGCTATGGATTTCGGGCGTTTTGGAGAGCCAGAATTCGTTGCCTTCCATAATTCGAAACAGGTCTTTTCGAAAAAACAGGGTGGGGTACTGGCAGGTGTCGTCCAGCACGCGTGAAGGGGCATGCATCTCATAGAGGGAAAGCTGGTCCTCGAGGTATTCCAGTTGTGACACGCGCCCTTCCTGTGTACCCAGAATGGCCGGTTCATACTGCTCAATCAATTTCGCCACCAGATGACGTCGGTAATTCCAGGCATTGCGGCCATCCTGCTCATTTTCAAAACGGAGGTTGAAGGTCATCACCCGCATGGTGTTTTTTTATCCTTTCTTGATGGATTCGTGATTTTTTACGAGACTATCTCTCTTGTCAACGCTCATTTTTTCTAATGAGGTGTCATCCCTTCATGTGAAACGTTCCAATATTCCACATCCGGATTTATGTGGAACAGGCCGAGCTCCTGTCCCAGTTCATACATAAGAACCACGCTGAAACAGACAATGATAATATATCCGTAAGTCCGTACCTTTCCGCGACCATATTTAACCAGCAGGGCGCCGGGCAAAATTCCGAAAATCAAATCAATCCCCACCCCGCCCACAAAACCGATGGCATCGAGGAATATATCCGGGTACACCAGGGAAATGATCAGGGGCGGAAGAAAGGCAACCACCGCGGCAACCGCCCGGCTCGAAGTATGAAGGTAGGTGGTGGTCAGATCGCGGATGAAGCTGGTCAGGGCCGTGCCGTTGGCCATATAGGCCGCAGTCATGGCCAGCAACGCAAAAACCATGGCGGAGATGGTAAAGGCATGCGACTGAAGAAGATGCGAAAGGGGGACGGTTGCGGGCTGGTTGCTCTTAAACGCCGCAAGAATCGTATCGGATCCCGGCCCGTCCAGCGGTAATACCGAGATCACCACAAAAACCCAGATGAGGTTCATGACCAGACCAATGAAGGTGCCCAGGAACATGGCCTTTCGAATGGCCCGCTGGTCAAAATCCATGTTTCTGCAGATGGACGGAATGATATTGTGGAAGTGAAACGCGGTTACCACAATGGGAAGGCTGGCCGGCAGATAGTGCCAGTCCGTGAATTTCAGGCGGGCGGTATCCGCGTGTTGCGAACAGTAGTAAACAAGTGTACCGAAGGTAACCCACATGAGGATCATGATCACAGCGTTTCCCTTTCGCATGAGCTTCATGCCGAAAAGGGTCAGAAGGGTTGCCACGAGAAAAAAACAGATTATGATCAGGGGCGTGGACACGGGTTTTGCGAAAAGGCCCTGTATAACGGATGTGGTACCGCTGATGTAAGCCACCAGGAGTCCGTAAAGGATAATCATATTGGCAACAACGGTGATCCATTTCCCCGTGGTTCCCAGCTCTTTTTGAAAAAAGGTCGGCAAATCGGCGGTTTCGCTTTCCGCAAGGCTCTTCTGCCCGGCCAGAATAATCGCCGTTGATAACATCAACCCCCACATGAGAAAGATGCCCAGGACGGAAGGAATAAATCCCGACAGCCCGGTTTTGATGGGCAACGCGAGAATGCCGGCACCCAGCATATTGCCCGTAACAACAAACGACATGGACAAAATGAGCGAAAATTTTTGTGTCTCTTTCATGAATTTATCCTTGTTGTCGAGACGTCCTGGAACATCAGCATTCGGGGATACAGACCGCCAAACCGCCCAGACCGGTTTCTTTATATTTGCGGTTCATATCACGGCCGGTCTCCGCCATGGCTTCTATCACATAATCGAGGCGCAGGTCGAAATAACCGGGTTTTTCCAGAACAGCCAGGATATGGGCGTTGTAAGCTTTGACCGCACCCACGGCGTTTCGCTGGATACAGGGGATTTGAACGTAACCCTTGACAGGATCACAGGTCAGGCCCAACTGATGTTCCAGGGCGATGGCAGCCGCATGTACGGCCAGGACCGGATCTTCCTGAACAGCGTAGGTAATCATGGCGGAAGCCATGGCCGTGGCCACACCGATCTCCCCCTGGCATCCCACCTCCGCGCCGGCAATGCTCGCATTTGTTTTGCAGAGAAAAGCGACGACAGCTGCGGCCATGAGTCCCCGTCGAAGGTTTTTGTGCGGAATTTTGAGATTGCGTTTCATCAAACAGTAAACCGCCGGTATCACGCCGGCAGCCCCGCAGGTGGGCGCTGTCACAACCCGGTGTCCAGCGGCGTTTTCTTCGGAAGCAGCCAGCGCGTAGGCGGAAAGCAGGGCAATGAAACGCCCGGCGGAACCACCCATGGTGCAGCCGTTTCGATAGAGGTAGGCAGCATTCCGCCGAACCTTGAGCGGTCCCGGCAACAGCCCCTCACCATCCAGACCACCGTCGACAGAGACTTCCATGGCATCAAGAACCACGTCAAGACCCGAAAAAATTTCTTTTTCCGACGCGCCGGTTATGGCCATTTCGTTCTGCATTAAGACATCGTGGCCGGCCACACCGGATTTTTCCATCAGTTCCCCGAGCTCAACAGCACTGCTGAACCCGTAGATCGGTTCCCCCCGCTCGGGCGGCGTCCATCCCTTCCACTGAAGAAACCCGCCGCCCACAGAGTAATACTCTTTTTCAAAAATCGTGGTCGCATCTTTGTCGAGGAGTCGGATCACCAATGTGTTACTGAAAGGGAAATCATGTTGGATCTTGTCGTAAATGACCTCCTTGACTGCCATGTGAAACACCTTGTCCCCGATATTGATCGGATCAACAGCGTTGTTTTTTTGCAGATGGAGTCTGTCAATCAAATCCGTCGAACACGTCTCCGGCGGGTTTCCCATAAGACCGGCCACCACAGCCGCGTCCGTCCCATGCCCTTCACCGGTAGCACTCAGACTTCCATAAAGACGGACTTCGATTTTCTCCGCCCTTTCCAGTTCCCCCGGGGATAGGCGTGCGGCTTCCCGCGCAAAGTCATGCCCCGCTTTCATGGGAGCCATCGTATGCGATGATGAAGGCCCGGGGCCGATCTTGAAAATGTCAAAAAAGGACAGTGCGATGGTTGTCATTTGATATTCACTCCTGTTATTTGACGGCGTCGTAAAAAGCCCCATCTACTGCATTGCAGAAAACAAGGGCAGACATGCATGCCTACGATCCTGAAAAACCACTACGCCTTGTGTATGGAAATTTTCACAATGCCATCTATAGATTAGGTTCGTGACTTTTTACGGGACCATCGGTCCAAAAAAGCGTGCCACTTTTCTCTGTCCACCGGTATAGCGCAAACTCGGGAATTCATCAAGCACTGGATGTGGATAATTTTTGCGTTTTTATGATCATTGTCTTATACTCCAGCGATAAAAAACGAATGTCAATCACATGATGAGACCTTTCATGAATCCACCCCCTTCCCAATGGAAAACCCAACTCTACCCTGCCGCAGCCATGCTTACGGGTCTCGCGCTGACACAAGCCATTGCCACCATTCAAATCTATCTTTCGAACCGGTCGCTTTACCATACCCTCACAGCCATTCATGGGGCCAGGCATCTGACGGTTCCCAATCAACAGATCATGGGCTGGCTTCAGGAACTGACCACCTCTGTGTTTTTGATCCTCGGCAGATGGATGAAACCGGGGGGGGCTTCACTGGCATCGGCGATCCTCTGTTTCTCAACAAACCTGCTGATACTCATGCCGCTCTGGCGGACCAACCATTTGTGACCTGGTTTCAGGGGTGCTGTTTGTGGGATTGAAAAAAACATTTCAAAAAAAAACTGCATAATATACAATTCAAGGCGACAGGCTGCAGTTTTAGGTTTTAGGTTTTTCAGCCAATGAACTTCGTAAATATTCGGCTTACAATGTAAATGTTTGGCCAGTGCTTCATATTCGTCTATTTGGGACTGCGTAGCATACTAATGCTATGTGAGCAGGCCAAAATAGGCGAAGATGGGGTG
>JAFCZI010000012.1 GCA_019314425.1 Deltaproteobacteria bacterium
TCCGGTGCAAAACGCTCAACGAGATCGGCATCGGCCTTGATTTCAGGGAGATTAAAGAGAGTGTAAAACGCGTTCTTAAGGACCTGGACCACTTCAATTTGAATGATCTGCCGGCGTTTCAAGACGTAAACCCCACCTCCGAAAATATCGCCAGATTTTTATACAAGGAACTGAGCAGGCACCTCAACTCTGACAGCATCACCGTCTCCAGAATCAAGGTTTCGGAAACGCCCGGCGCCGGCGCCTTTTATTGGGAGGAACACCCATGACGCTTCGTGTCAATGAAATATTTTACAGCATACAGGGGGAATCCTCCTATGCCGGACTCCCTTGTGTATTTGTCCGGTTGACCGGATGCAATCTGAGATGTTCCTACTGCGACACCCGGTATGCGTATGAAGAAGGGGGAATGATGGAAATCAGCCATATTTTCGAGCAGATCTCCCCCATGCAGTGCCGACTGGTGGAAATTACCGGTGGAGAGCCCCTGATCCAGGAAAAAACCCCCATTCTGGTGGAAGGCCTGCTGGAAGACGGCTATGAAGTCCTGCTTGAAACCAACGGCACCCAGGATATCAGCCGGGTGGATGATCGGTGTGTGAAAATTGTGGATTTCAAGTGCCCTTCCAGCGGCATGAGCGATCATACGGACATGGAAAACCTGGATCGGCTTTCGCCTCGCGATGAAATCAAATTTGTTCTGGGAACCCGTGAAGATTATGAATATGCCAGGGAGATCGTGGGCCGTATGGCGTCCCGTCCACTTTCAATCCGCTCTGTTAATTTTTCCCCCGTGTTCGGCCAACTGGAACCGGAAACGCTGGCGGAATGGATACTGGCGGATCATCTGGCGTGTCGGCTGCACCTCCAGATCCATAAATATATCTGGGGACCCGACGTAAGAGGGGTTTAATGATGGGGTCCAAAGAGAAAGCCGTGGTGTTGTTAAGCGGAGGTCTTGATTCAACCACCGTTGCGGCCATTGCCCGTTCGGAAGGGTATGATATTTTCGGTCTCAGCTTTCGTTACGGGCAGCGTCACGCAGTGGAACTGGAAGCGGCGGCAAGGGTGGCCGACAGCCTGGGCGTGACAGAGCACCTGGTCATGGACATGGACCTCAGGAAAATCGGGGGCTCCGCGCTCACAGATCGCATTGACGTGCCCAAGGGCCGCCGTAAGGGGGCAAAAAAAAATGAGATCCCTGTAACTTACGTGCCCGCACGCAATACCATATTTCTCTCATATGCCCTGGCATGGGCGGAAGTACTGGGCGCCTGGGATATCTTTGTCGGTGTCAATGCTGTGGACTACAGCGGCTATCCCGACTGTCGACCGGAATACATAGCGGCCTTTGAACATATGGCCAATTTAGCCACGAAAGCGGGTGTGACGGGGAACCAGCGCATTCGAATCAGGGCGCCCCTCATTAAAATGACCAAAGCGGAAATCATCAAAACAGGGTTCGGGCTGGGGGTAGATTACCGGTTGACACACAGTTGTTATGATCCGGCGCCGAATGGAAAAGCGTGCGGTCTTTGTGATAGCTGCCTTTTGAGGAAAAAAGGGTTTGAAGAAGCCGGGGTCCAATGGATCCCCTGAAAATTTCCGACGTCTAATCCCTGAAATAACCCACCGCATTTCGAAAGATACCGATCCCCCCGCCTTCTTCCTGTTCAATGCTTTTCCCCTGGCGGGCAAGCGCCAGTTTTCGCCGGGTCCAGTCCGGATGATTGGTGAAATGGTTGAATGCCTCCGGGTGAGGCATGAGCCCGAAGATGCGACCGGTGGGATCGCATATGCCGGCAATATCAGAGAGGGACCCATTGGGATTTGAGGGCCGGCGGCCACCCGCCGGGGTTCCATCATGATCGGCATATTGCAGCACAACCTGGTTGTTTTCAAAAAGCCTTTGAAGGGCATCCTCGGTTGCGTAAAATTTCCCTTCCCCATGCCGTACCGGGAATTCCGCGTGGTTAAGCCCCCGGGTGAAAACATTCGGTGATTTCGGGTTAACCTTCAGGTTTACCCACGTATCGATAAAGTTCCCCGAATCGTTATGGGTAAGGGCCACCTCCCGATCCTGGTATCGGCCGTCAAAACCCGGCAGCAGACCCAAATTGACCAGCGCCTGAAAACCATTGCATATTCCCAAAATCAGATTTCCCGCATCCACAAAAGCTTTGAGCGCCTCACCCAGATGTCGCTTCATTTTTGAGGCCATGAGTACACCCGCGCCATGATCGTCGGCCCAGCTGAACCCCCCCCCAAAGACCAGGATTTGATAGTCTTCCAGGGGCCCGGCGGAACCACTTGATGCATTACGGATCAATTCATTGATGTGCATCCTGTGGGAATCGGCGCCGGCCAGGTGCAGCGAAAAATCGGTTTCGTTATCGCAATTGAGCCCATAGCCGGTGAGGACCATTGCTTTGACCTCTTTCATATCAGATCTCCAAAAGGCTTTTTCCATGAATCCTTTAAACGATGGATGTTTTCCTTTAAAATCGTGTCGCCGGTTTCTCCGGTGATAATAAAGTCCGGCGATTCGGTCACCACACCCACCCGTTGCAGCGTCATGCCGGAGAAGCATTTTTCAAATGGCGTTTTCTGCTCCGGCGCCACCGTTATGACGAACCTCCCGCATGATTCGGAGTAGAGTTTCTGTGTGTTTGAAAGGCCCGGCGCCGAAGGAATTAACGGCAACTGAAGCGTCATCCCCAACGCTCCGCCCATCGCAGCAAGGGCCAGATGCACGGCCAGACCGCCTCGCGAGACCGCGTGGCAGGAGGACACCCGTTCGTCTTTCATGGCCTGGTGAAGGGCCATGTACCGGGGAAGAAAGTCCTCCGGGTAAACCTTTGGGACATTAAGCCCCACCTGCGCCATCATCTGATAATATTCGCTCCCGCCCAACTCATTTCGGGTGTCTCCCAGCACATAAACCAGATCGCCCGGAAATTTGACATCCATGGTAACAGCCCGGGTAATATCCGCCATAACGCTTGAAACCGTGAAAAGCAGCGTGGGCAATCCCGATACCTTCCGGCGCTCCCCAAAAGGGCCTTTGAGATTGCCGTCAATATACATGCTGTCTTTTCCGGAAAGCAGGGGGATATTGTATTGAAGGCATGTGTCCCGCAAAGCCTGATTGGACCGGACCAGTTGAGCCGCTTTGTATTTACCGTCCGGATTTTGAAGGGGATGGTATTCAATGGTGGGCCAGCAGAAATTGTCCACACCGGCCAGATGATCCGGATCGCCCCCTACCGACAGGACTTTTCTGACCGCTTCATCCATGGTCGCCGTTGTCATGTGGTACGTATCAATTTTGGAATAGGCGGGATTTATGGCCTGAGATACGGCGATCCCCTTCAGGGATTTCAACACGGGCCGAATCACCGCAGCGTCCGAGGGCGTATCCCGCTCTTTCCCCACCAGGGGTTTGATGACACTGGTTCCCTGGACTTCATGGTCATATTGCCTGGCGATCCAGTTGCGGGATGAGATGTTGGGCCGCTGCAGCATGGCGTGAAGGAGGGCGCCGTGACGTCCGGGCTCCGTGATGACCGGTTCCGTCAAACCGCGCATTTTCGGGGGGACCCACTCGGCATCAAATTCCCACTGTGGAAAATCGGATTCCAGCAGATCCATTCGAATATAGGCGCAGGTTTTCTGTTGGTATTTCAGGTGCAGAAAACCGGAATCCGTGTATTCCCCGATGACGGTGCTCAAAACCGCATGTTTGCGGGAAAGGGCCATGAAGCGATCCAGATGTTCCGGTTTTACAGCAATGGTCATCCGTTCCTGAGACTCGGATACCCAGATCTCCCATTGGTTCAATCCTTCATATTTCAGCGGCACCCTGTCCAGATGTACGACACAGCCGTTGCTGAAGCGGGCGGACTCGCCCACGGAGGAAGAAAGCCCCCCGCCCCCATTGTCGGTGATAAAGTGGATCAGACCCTCATCCCGGACTTCCAGGAGAAAGTCGTGCATTTTTTTCTGGGTATAGGGATCGCCGATCTGCACATGGCTCGCCGGCGTGTTTTCAGAGTAGGTTTCCGATGACGCCGTCACCCCGTGAATACCGTCTTTTCCCACCCTTCCCCCGCTCATGATAATCAGATCGCCGGGGGACGTGGTTTTTTCGTGTGAGGGCTTATTTTCCACCCTGGACGGCATAATACCCAGGGCCGTCACGAACACCAGGCATTTGCCCGTATAGCTTTCGTCAAACAGAAGCAGGCCGTAGGGCGTTGGGATACCGCTTTTGTTGCCGCCGTCTCGAACCCCCTCAATGATACCGTCCAACAGGCGTCTCGGATGAAGATGGGGTTCAAGATCCCCCTGGTAATCCCGTTGGCCCACACAATACCCATACATGCCCATAATGAGTTTCGATCCCTTTCCCGTCCCCATGGGATCCCTGTAAATACCCACGATTCCGGTGATGGAACCCCCATAGGCTTCCATGTTGGACGGGCTGTTGTGGGTTTCACCCGTGATGCAGTAATAATGATCGGCGTCAAATCGACCCACACCCGCGTTATCCCACAAAACCGAGACCACCCAGTCCTTTTCAGCCTGGATTTTAAGGGTCGGCGCTTCAATACAGGTTTTAAAAAGGCTGTCGATGGTTTGCCGCTCACCGCTTTCAAGGTCGTGGTATTGAAATTTTCCCCGGAACGTATTGTGGTTGCAGTGGTCGCTTCGAGCCTGGGAAATGTATTCCAGCTCCACATCGGTGGGAAGATCAAGCCCCACGGCTTCCCTTTCCTGCAAGATATCCTTCCGCAGGAAATAGGCGCGGATCACCGGGATATCCCGATCCTGAAGCGCCAGATTTCGCTCCTTGGAAATGCGTTTCAGCGCTTCATTGCTTTCGATGGACAACGTTTTCACTTCCGGTTCATGGCTCAGGACAACCTTGGGCACCAGGAATCCAAGGCCTTCTTCGGGATTCCAGTCTTCCTTTGAGAAAATCTTCCATTGCTGAATCGCCGCGTTGGCCAGAAGCTCCGTCGCAATGCGATGGACCTGAATCTGCGTGAGATTCCCTCTTATTTCATAGCATTTTGAGGTGTAAACAGCTTCTTCGGATTTAAACGTGACGCCCAAAAGATCTTCAATGGCTTCACGGGCGGTACTTCCCGCCGTATCCCGCACACCGGGCCGAAAACCGACCCAGATAAGCCAGTCAAAATCCCTCTGAAGGGGCGTATAGGCGCTTTGTTCGGTGATGGGATTGGTAAATATCTCGTTTTGAATTCGTGACAGCTGATCGGCATCAAAATGGGCGTCAAGGGTCAGAACCCGGATCACCCGAACGTCATCCACGTCAAAACCGAAATACGCCTTGGATTTCTTTTTAATGCCGGCACCGGATGCGTCCGGCAGCGTCTCCTTCAACCTGATTTCCAGTCTGAATGTCATTGGCACACACCTGTTGCGAGACCTTTGAAAAACGCCCCCTTTTGCCCAACCTCGGCGTCAGACTCACCCGTTCTTAATAAAATGGGTCAATCCTCGAAATATTCAATATATTCCTGTGGTTGAAATTTTCGCCTTCCTTGATCTTGAACAAAATTGGACATTTTTAAAAGGTCTCGTTCTTATCAAAATTTTTGAGGGACCTAGCTTTTGCTTTGTATCTTGAAATCCAGGCTTTCGTCAACCGCAATTGTTTCCCTGAACTTGCAATTGGGCATTTCAATGCGTACCTTTCTCGGGTCGGATAGCGATAATACAAGGAGTAACGCAATCATGGAAAAAGAAATAACGGAAAAGATCGAAGAACAGAATGCCGGAAAGGTTCCCAACCAGCAGGAACTGGAAAAAGAATTGGGAGATTATCTTTCAAAAAAATATGGCGATCGCGTCAAAATCATTTCCCCATTTGTTATACCCAAAAAGGATGCAACAGACCCGGATGGCAAAAAGTCGGGATCCAAAGGTTCGGATATGGATGATTTTCATATGATGCCCGAGGAAATGGCATCCTACCTGGATGGTTTTGTGGTGAAACAGGATCAGGTCAAAGCGGTCCTGGGAACAAAAATATGTACGCATTTCAACCGGATCAGATTCAATCATCAAAGGGAAAATGAACGTTTCAGAGGCGCCAACAAAAAGTCAGGCGTCGGAATGATCAAGAACAATGTGTTGATAATCGGTCCCACCGGCGTGGGGAAGACCTATATCATCAAACTCATTGCCCAGAAGCTGGGTGTTCCATTTGTAAAAGGCGATGCCACCAAGTTCAGCGAGACCGGGTATGTCGGCGGAGATGTTGAAGATCTCATCCGGGACCTGGTCTATGAAGCGGATGAAAACATTGATCTGGCCGAGAACGGCATTGTCTATATTGATGAAGTTGACAAAATAGCATCCTCCCGGAACCTGATCGGGCACGACATATCCAGAACCGGGGTTCAGAGGGCGTTGCTGAAGCCCATGGAAGAGACCGAGGTGGATATGAAGGTCCCCCATGATCCCATCAGTCAGATTCAGGCCATCGAGCACTACCGACGAACGGGAAAAAAGGAAAAGAAGGTGGTCAACACCAAAAACATCCTGTTCATCATGAGCGGTGCTTTCGGCGATTTGACCGAGATCATAAAGAAAAGGTTACAGCGGCAGGGGATTGGCTTTGAGGCGGACGTGAGGCCCACTGAAATTCCGTGGGAAATCCTCAAGAATGTGCGCGCGCAGGATCTGGTTGAGTTCGGGTTTGAGTCGGAGTTTGTAGGACGGCTTCCGGTGGTGGTGATATTTGACGAGCTGACCCGGGACGACCTGTTTGAGATTCTCAAAAACCCCAACAATCCCATTATCATCAGTAAGCGGATGGATTTCAGGGCCTATGGGATCGATGTTAAATTTGAAGACGACGCCCTGAAACGCATTGCAGAACTGGCGGAAACGGAAAAGACGGGGGCCAGGGGGTTGGTGAGCGCCATTGAAAAAGTCCTGATCCCTTTTGAAACCCGGTTGCCCTCAACGGACATCAAACGGTTTCTGGTCACACAGGAGGTGGTTGACGATCCTGAAAACCAATTGGCCCTTCTTTTTGAAAAATATAATGACCCGGAGTGGATTGACCGTTTTGAAAAGGCCCGAAGTCTTGAACTGGAGGAGATCAAACAATACATAGCGGAACGGGCCGAACATTTCAGCCATAAATCGGGCCTGGATCTCTATGACCGAAGGCTGGAACTGATTGCCGGGCTCTACTTACGTCATGCCACAGATGTGGATGTGGCCATCGAAAACCTGGGCACCATGTACGAACAGGTTCAGGCTGAGACGGATGTCTTGAGGGAAAACCTCGATGTGAAAATTTTCTTTGATGACAGTGCGGTAGATGAAATTATCCACCAAGCCATTGACTCCGGCCAGAATGCGAGGAACATCACATTTCAACTGGCCAAACAACTTGAATACGGACTCAGACTGGTGAAAGACCGCGTCGGCAAGGAAGATTTTATCATAAACCGTGAAGCCCTCACGGACATGGAGTCGTTTATCAACGACCTTATGAAAAAGGCGTATCAGAGTGAGGATCCGCCTGATGGGGAAGAATGAGAACGGTTACTGAGATCGATTACCTCTGATTTTTCACCGTATTTTCATAAGCCTCATCAATTCGTTGTTCCAGGTATGTGATGGTGTTTTGATTGTTTTCATAAAGGTCGAAACAATGGCCGTCTTCCCCCAGCAGTCCCCCCGGCACCAGATCCCCTTCCTCCTCGGGATCCGTCACACAATCACCGTAGAAGCATACGGACAACCACCGGTCGTCAGGATCGTCATCCACGATATCGATCATGGTAATCAACGTCCCTTCTTCAGCGTCGGCTTTCATCCTGGCCCTGAGAGAGTAGCTGATACCCGGCCTGGAAACAACGGATAGGACCGCCTGGTTTTTTTCCGAAAACCGGTTGCAAAGCCTCAGGAAAGCATCCTTCATGTTCATTTCATCCTGGGTCCATTTGTCAAGAATATCTGATAGATGCTTAAAATCTTCCTGTTTTAAAAACATGTTCTTTTGCATTTTTTATCCGTTTCCCCCTGATGGTCATAATCGTTTTCGTGGATCAGGCCACATCGTATAATCCCCGGTCCCGATCCTGCAGATAGACATGCCTGAAAGCGCCTTTCCGGGCCCCCTTAAACCATTTCAAACCGGTTTTACGGCACACGGGACAGGTCTCCATGGGGATGTGAACACCCATGATGTGCTGTCCGGTACTGGCGGTGGACGTAATGGCAAAGGCACCGGCGCAATGGGAACAGCACCTTATTTTTTCATTCTGTCTTTCCTGAATCCCGTCCGTATCATAGAAGATATCCCGACTTCGCTCCAGGATTTCCCCTTCATCATAGGATTTTTTCTGGAGCCCCCCCCGCAAAAACAAATCCTTCAGCGTTTCAACCAGTTCTTCAACATGCCGGGTCACATCCCGGGATTGCGGGCGATAGTCTTTTTCGTAATTGGGTTCCTTGACAAAAGAGGTGTCCATGCCGGCCATGGCCATAATAATGCCCACATTCACGTAGGGCAGGGCATTTTCAATGGCGTATCCGCCCTCAAGCACGGCGATGTCCGGCTTCAAGCGTTCGTTCAGGATGGCATACCCACGGGCGGAAAAGTTCATATCGGTGATGGGATCGTTGAAGTGATTATCCTGTCCGGCTGAATTGATCACGATTTCGGGGCCAAATTCTTCCAGAAGCGGCATGACCAGTTCATCCAGGGTATAAAGAAACCCCTTTTCACCCGTTTGAGGGGGCAACGGGATATTGACCGTTTTCCCCTGAGCATTCGGCCCCCCGGACTCATTGGGGAAACCACTGCCCGGGTAGAGGGTGCGGCCATCCTGGTGAATGGAGATAAAAAGGGTGTTGGGATCATGCCAGTAAATATCCTGGGTGCCATCACCATGGTGGCAGTCGGTATCCACAATGGCCACTTTTCGAATGCCGTAATGGGTCCTGATATATTCGACCATGACCGCTTCAATATTGATATTACAGAATCCGCGATTGCCATGAACCACGCGCATGGCGTGGTGTCCCGGCGGCCGAACCAGGGCGAAGGCGCTCTCCACTTCCCCTTTTAAAACCGCATCCGCAGCCACAAGACAGCCGCCAGCGGATACCAGATGGCTCTCCGTGGTAACGGCAGCCTCGTCGGGAACACAGAAATGGGCCCGTTGAATGTCTTCATAAGCTGCGGGGCGTACACGGTATTCCACAATTCCCGGAATATCCAGCAAACCCTCCTCCATGACCTGATCCTGCGTATAGAGAAGACGTTCCTCACGTTCAGGATGGTCGGGACTGATGGCCCAGTCAAACGCCGGAAAAAAAACCAATCCGGTTTTGCGTTGCGCGCTTATCATGCGTCAAAAGCTCCTTTTCCATTGGGGAATGAGTCCCGGCGTAATACTCATTTTAAGGCGAATGTTCCGACCCACCGTCCTGTAGCCGCGAATCATGTTAAAGACCTGCTTTTCCGTGATGGACGTTTCCAGCGAATTGTCCTGCGCCCCGATCATCATGGCCCGTCGGCAAAGGGATTCCCGGGCCATGGCAATGGCCTGGTCCATATCGAAGCTGCGATCGATTTTGTGTTCCACCCCGGCTTCAGGAATGACCACCGAACCCCGTTCCGTATCCGCCTGAAGGGTCACCTGTGATGTGACCCTGGCAACAGCGGCCCCCACGGCGTTGGCCACATCATAATGGGGCGGCACACGGCAGGGCAGCCCCAGCGCCTTTTCCACATAGGGGGCCAAATGGGGGGCGGGTCCGCCCATAATGAGGACGGATGTGGGCTCAATTTTTTCCTCGTTTAAAACCTGGTGAATGGTGTAAACCGGCTGGGCGTTGATATCATGTACAAAGGCCCCGACCGATTGGGCAATGGTCTCGGCCATTTGTTGCAGAACGCGCTCCGCAGCGGCTTCGGTCTTGCAACCCAGAGCGGCGCCAAGATCTTTCATTGCGGCGCTTGCCGCACCTTTGTTTCCCTCCGCTAAAAGCCCGAGCGTTACCAACGCGTCCGTCGGCGTTGTCACGGCACCCCCGAATGCCACCGGGGGACCCTCCCGCAAAGGCCCCACAGTCATTTTACCGTTGGTTTTCACCTGAATCGCACTGTCTCCGCCCATTCCCAGGGAATGGGTGATGATGGACCGGATCAATGTTTTATAAGGACCCAGTTTAACTCCGTGGGGATTGAGAAGAGGCATGCCGTCCAGAACAACTGCCATGTCCGTGGTGGTTCCACCCACGTCCAATACCAGGGTCGCCCCGTGGCATCCATCCAGGGCCAGTGCCCCCATAACGCTGGCGGCAGGTCCCGATTGTGCGGTTCGTACCGGTGAACCGGCGCTTCTCATGAGATCAATGGTGCCGCCATCCGGTTTCAAAAGGTAACGCGACCCATGCAGTTTTTTTTCATCCAGCGTGTGTATGAGCGCGTTGGAAAAGGCGGTGTGGAGTTTGTGAAGGGACGCATTCAGATAGGTGGTAAAAATGCGGCGGGGAAAATTAAGGCCCCCGGAAACCGAGTGCCCCATGGCCACATGTGAGAACAGGCCTTTGACCCAGTCAGCCATCTGAAGCTCGTGAGCCGCATTTCGGACTGAAAATTTTCCGGTGATCCCAATGGTGCGGATGCCCTCTGCCTGAATCTTTTCTGCCGCTTCCGTGACCGATGGCCTGCCCAGGGGGACCGCCTCAAATCCCTGGTGGTCCAGACATCCTTCGACCACATGAAAAGAAGGGCCGACGGCAAAACAGGCCGGATCAATCCCCGGACCCGCAGACACGATCATGCCGGTTCGTTCCAGCCGATCTTCAACAATGGCATTAGTTGCCAGGGTCGTTGAAAAAGCCATCCGCTCAATCTGCCCCGGTTCAACGCCGCTCAAAATACTTTCAAGGGCGGTTCGAAGGGTTAACAGGAGATCCTCCCCTGTGGGGATTTTTGTGGCCGCCAGAATCCGATCCCCGTCTATGAGCACTGTATCTGTGTGCGTTCCGCCTACATCAAGTCCCAAAATCATCGTTTCACCGCCCCTGAAGGAGTATCACCTGACGCGGGCTGTGCCCGCAACCCAAATGGCCTCGCACAAAGCCACAGTTTTAGGTTTTAAGTTATTGAAACAATATATTGATGGCGTTGTAAAAAGTTCCATATACGAGGCGTAGTGGTTTTTCAGGATCGTCGGGCATACCTGTCGTATGTTGAGATTCTGAAAAATCACTGCAACGCAGTAGATGGGACTTTTTACGACGCCATCAATCTTGACTTCATCACTTTCCGATTTATGATAACAGTTACGAAATAAAATGTGAAGTGAGAGTTTAAAACAAGGCTTATGGCTTGGAAATTTGGCTTGCTTAGTGTGTAGAAAGGTGTTATGTAGGCTCCTTTATAATTTTCAGAGAATATAGGCACCTTGATACGAAAAGAGATTCTTTTAAATGCTGTTGAATTTAAGGAGAAATGCTGATGCGACACATGCTTGGGGTTCGACTGTGGATGGTGTCCGTGGTGCTTTCATTGATACTTGTGAGCGGGCCGGTTTCGGCAGAGGAAAAAAAGTCCGGCGTGGATAAAGTGGCCGTGGTAAATGGTGACGTGATTACAAGAGGCGATCTGGACCGGGCCATGGATTTTGGAAAACAGCAGGCCATGCAGAAGGGACAGTCCCTAAATGCCGAACAACTGGCCGCTCTGGAAAAGGGTGCCCTGGATAAATTGATCGGCATTCAGCTCCTGTACCAGGCCAGTAAAAAAGCGGGAAATAAAATAGACGAAAAGCAGGTAGATGAAAAGTTTGCCGAATTCAGAAAACGGTTTCCCACTGAGGAGGCTTTCAAAAAGGCCATGGAAGAGTGGCATGTCACAGAAGTGAATATGAAGGCCGAGCTTAAAAAGGGGATGGTCACTGAAGCGTTCGTGGTCAAGAACTTTGTGGACAAAGCGACGGTTTCGGAAGAAAATGTGAAGGCTTATTACGACAACCACCCACAGTTTTTCAAACAGCCGGCAAAGGTAAAAGCCAGTCATATTTTAATCAAGGTCAAGCCCGATGCGTCAAAAGCGGAAAAGGCCGAGGCCATGAAAAAAATCAAAAAGGTTCAGGCAAAGCTCAAGAAAGGGGATGATTTCGCTGAAGTTGCCAAGGCGTCTTCAGAAGGCCCCAGCGCTGCCAAGGGCGGAGACCTGGGCTATTTCGGACAGGGACAGATGGCCAAGCCCTTTGAGGAAACGGCCTTTTCTCTTGAACCTGGAAAAGTGAGCGACGTGGTGACGACCCAATTTGGCTACCACCTGATCAAGGTTGTGGACAAAAAGCCTGAAACCACCATCCCCTTTGAAACCGTAAAACCCCGCATTGAGCAATACCTGAAGCAGGAAGAAGTTCAAAAAGAAGTAAAAATATATATTGATGATCTGCGAAAAAAAGCCAAGGTGGCGCTTTTTTTGAAAAACGCTTCCTGAGTTCAAAACTTATGCTAAGAAGCAAGTATTTCCCGGAGGGATGGCCGAGTGGTCGAAGGCGGCGGTCTTGAAAACCGTTGAACGAAAGTTCCGTGGGTTCGAATCCTACTCCCTCCGCCAACCGTAAAACCAAAGGATCACAATAACTTGTGGTCCTTTTTTTATGTTTTAAAAAAGCCGATCTTCACCATAACGAAACCTTTTAGTATCTCACAAACATCACTGGGCGTCCACCATTAATCTCTGTTCACCTATAAGATTCCACCAAAAGTCACACCCGTTTTGATCAAAAAATTCCGATAGCTGGGAACGGGTGTACCTATGGTGTCTAAAGTCGTCATGATTTTCCTCTATATCTCGAAACCCCAGCCGCATTTCTACAGGTCGGGTTGCAGTATATTTGCCGGCGCTTGGTGGGGTTAAAAAATAACTTGCCGCAATGGGCACAACGCCCCAACGCTGTACTCGGGAACCCGTTCAAAGCTGAAAATAAATAATATGCTCCCTGTGGAAAAGCCATTTTGTTTGTGGTCTTGCTGCCGTTCTCCAGGGTTTTTGTAATACTGGCTTCGATTTCGCCCCCATCATAAGCAGTTTCCAATTTAAAGCGCCCCTGCCTCTCTTTTGGGCTCCATTGGAAAGTACCATTCCAAACAACCTTAAAGGATACCTTGTAAAACCCATTTAAGTTTTCAAAAATCCATCCTAAGGATTGTTGCCACTCTTTTTGAAACTTAGATAATCGTTTCCATGCGGTTTCAGACATATCATCAGGGGTTTGGCCATGTTCGTGAGCCCCTGCCAATATTTTCGCCATCTCTTTGAAATATCGGACTTTTTCAGGCTCAGGGATTGCCCTAATGTCAGCCTGAGCGAACTCCAGTAAACGTTCAATATAATCCGCATGCATGGATCGAGGACGCCCCAGGCGTCAAAATCGAAGATTTGAAATAAAAGAGGGAAAGCAAATGATTGAATTAACAGCACAAAAACGACAAATAGCAGGACGGTTGATTGATGCTATGGGCTCCTTAATCAAGGGCCGTGCCCAGCTCATGGAGCGCCTCCAGAAAGATCCAGACCAGAAAGTGGAAGTCACACCATTGATCCAGGCACTGCTTCATGCAGAGGTGAAAATTTTGGATGCCCTGACCAAAATCGACCCCAAACGGGATTGGCAGACGATGCGGGCCGAAAAAATTGAGTCTGTCGAGCGGTTTCTTGAAGGGATTCCCGGGGAGAAAAATACAGATGGAACAAACCCCAGCTAAAAAGACTCTGAAAGAAATTCTCGCGGCGTTCGAAGCCCAAGCCGGAAATGTTTCCGAGACCTGTAGGTCAATCGGTATCAGTCGAACCACATTTTATCGAAAATTCGATAACAGTTCGACTTTTAAACAAGGGGTTCTGGATCTCAAAGAGTCCCTGATTGACCGGGCGGAATCGGCACTAATTCGCAAGATTGATAGCGGTGACCTGGGCGCCATCTGCTTCCTGTTAAAATGCAAGGGGAAGTCGAGGGGCTGGGTCGAGTCCCCGAGGATCCCTGGGAAACAAACCCCAGACCCCAAGGCTTTATCAATTCTGGATGAATTTTTATCTGGGGACCTGTCGGTGATCGAGGCCTGCCTCGCTTTCGAAAAGGAAGGCATTCCCGTTTCAGAAACATTGCAATCTCTACTCAAGCAGGCAGAAATCGACCCGGATGATTCCGAAGAAACCCCGGGTCTTTTCGATGAAGACCAGATGGAAATTGACGCCAAAAAGTATAACGAAATCCGCGCAAAGATCGAAAAGCAACAACGCGAATTCGTCCCCGAAAGACGGGAGGAAATCACTAAAATGAAAGAGCAATTGAAGACCCAGGACTCTTTTTCGGAAGAGAATCTTGAATGATCGAGGCTGGCGAGTCCCTCATGCAAGATGCCGGGAACCTTAAGCTCGACGTGGGCGATATTTTGGCGGATCAGGTGGGCACCTTATCAGCCATCCGTGAGCAGGAGAAGGCCGCTTCGGAAGGTCGCCCGGGGCGGAAAGGTCTTAGCGTGATTGATTTTCCCGAACTGCTTGGTATGGACATCCCGGAACGATCAAAATTGTTCCCCTGGCTGCCAGAGGGTGGGCTTTCGATGGTCTACGGACCTCGCGGGATTGGCAAAACTTATTTTACTTTAACTTTGGCTGCGTCCCTGTGTTCAGGTTCGTCTTTTATGAAATGGACAAAACCGGTTAAACCTGTTGGGGTGGTAATAATTGATGGTGAGATGGCTTTGACAGACCTGAGAGCCCGCTTGACGGCCCTCTTGATTGCCCAGCCGACTAAGCCCTTGAAAATTATCAGTGGGGAAGCGATTTTCGCTAAGATAGATCGCGACATCAACCTTGTCGACAACAATCATCAGAGCGATGTTTTGACAATCTTGGATGACAATAAAGACCTTAAGCTCGTAATCGTCGATAACGTGAGCTGTCTTTTTAGTGGCTTGCGGGAGTCTTCAAAAGATGATTGGGAGAAAATTACGCCCTGGCTTTTGGCTATGCGCCGGCGAGGGGTAGCCGTTCTCCTGGTTCATCATGCGGGGAAAGGCGGCGACCAAAGGGGGACCTCTGGCCGAGAGGACCTGTTAGATACGGTGATCAGTCTCGAAAAGGTCCACGGGGGCAAAGATAGTGGCGCCAAATTCATCGTAAAATTCACAAAATGCCGGGGTGCCTATGGCTCGGATGTTGAACCATTCGAAGCCGCGCTTGATTTAGACAGCCCGGAGCTGTGGACGTGGAAGCCAGTCGACGAATCAACCTATGAAAGAATGCTCGATATGGCTCGTGATGGTGTCGATTCCGTAACCGACATGGCAGAAGAATTGGGTGTTTCGAAAGGCTTAATCAGCCGCCTGAAGAAAAAGGCTCAAGAAGCCGGGGATCTACTTCCAGGGAAATTCATACAGGTGCCAGAAGATGGAATATGAGACAGTAAATTTTGACGAAAGTTTACCCCAAAGTTTACTGGTAAACTCCAAAAGTTTACCAAAACGACGGTGTAAACTTTACACCCTGGCTTTGGTAAACTTTTTATCATGCAACCAGTAATAATGCGGAAAAAAA
>JAFCZI010000170.1 GCA_019314425.1 Deltaproteobacteria bacterium
TTTTTTCATGAATCGAAACTAACATGTTATCCCGATCATGTCAACAGAAAAATACAAATTAAATCAATAATATATATGAAAAAAGAGCCCTAAATGGAAAGTGACAAAGTAGAAATAAATGAACATTAGAACACACTTGAGCATAAATCGCAATGATTCCGACACACAAACCAACAAACCCTGAGAAACCTGTTCCTCTCATTGTTTTTCACCTGAAACCTGCGTTTTAGTACCTTATCTGTCACAAAAAGCAAGAAGTTCATTGGCTGAAAAACTTAAAACTTAAAACTTAAAACCTAAAACTGCGGCTTTGCCGCTTCAGGTTTCAATAAAATAAAGTTGCAAGAAAGCGTGATTATTTGCTACTGATGGTGTTATGGAACCACGCCACCACGCAATCGGCAAACCAGCATCACAAATTTGTGAAATTTCTTTTGACCATTCCAGTGAAAAAACGCTTCTAATCAACCTTTCCGGAAGCTGGACCCTCAAAAACAAACGCCCTTCAGCCGATGTTGTCAAAAAAGAGATGACGGCAGGGGCTGCTACAAAAATTGCTTTCAATACAACCGGTATCAGGGACTGGGACAGCGGCCTTCTCATATTCCTGGGGCGGATCATCGATTTATCCGCAAAAAACGGCATCACCGTAGACAAAACCGGTCTGCCCGATGGTGCCGGGAAGCTAATGGATCTCGCAGCGGCAGTGCCGGAAAAAGAGGGCGCCCGAAAAAAATCACAGGAAGAAACATTTCTTTTTCGAATCGGTTCCGAAGCCACGATTTTTTTTCACGCCTCTGGGGAAGCACTTGCCTTTGTGGGTGAAGCCTTCACGGCGTTTACCCGGTTTCTGAGAGGAAAAGCCCGATTTCGCCGCTCTGATCTGACACGGATCATACAGGACTGCGGTATCGAAGCCCTCCCCATTGTCTCGCTTATCAGTCTTCTGGTGGGACTGATTCTTGCTTTTGTGGGGGCGGTCCAGCTAATGATGTTCGGCGCTCAAATTTATGTGGCCAACCTGGTGGGGATTTCAATGGTCCGCGTCATGGGGGCCGTCATGGCCGGCATCGTCATGGCCGGGCGTACGGGTGCCGCCTTTGCCGCCCAACTGGGCACCATGCAGGTGAATGAAGAGATCGACGCGTTTAAAACCATGGGCATTTCCCCCATGGAATTCCTGGTGTTACCACGCATCCTGGGGCTGGCCCTCATGATGCCCCTGCTGTGTCTTTACGCGGACCTTATGGGCATTCTGGGCGGATTTATCGTTGGGGTGGGCATGCTGGACCTGACCATGGTGGAGTATTACAATCAGACCAAAGCATCCGTCACGCTGAATGATCTCTGGATCGGCGTTGTACAGAGCATGGTTTTCGGCGTGTTGGTGGCACTTGCCGGATGTCTGCGGGGGATGCAGTGCGGCAGAAGCGCATCGGCCGTTGGGGATGCCGCCACCTCCGCCGTGGTAACCGGCATTGTGGCCATCATCGTCGCCACCGCCATCATCACAGTCATTACCAATGTACTGGGAATCTAGTTTTGATGGCGCCGGAAAAAGTCCCATCTACTGCGTTGCAGCGATTTTTCAGAATCTCAACATACGACATGTATGCCCGACGATCCTGAAAAACCACTACGTCTTGTATATGGAACTTTTGACAACACCATCTGTAGATCGATTCGTGACTTTTTACGAGTGCATCAATTTTGATCACGAGGAAAAACCAAAATAGAAACGCAGACTATGGACATTCAGGAGACCCGTAAACAATGAACGGAAAGGCGAGCAATACCCTTATCGGTGCGTTTGTGGTGGGTGCGGTGGTTCTCATTGTGGCCGGCCTCATGGTATTCGGCGGTGGAAAATTCATGAAGAAGACGCAGGAGTTTGTGCTCTTCTTCGATGGCTCCGTAAAGGGTTTGAGTGTCGGATCACCGGTGCTTGCGGGCGGCGTTAAAATCGGCTCGGTGAAACACATCAGCATTGAGTACAACCCCAAAACCCTGGTTTTTCATGTACCCGTCATCATTGAAATCCAGCCGGACAAAATACACTTGACCAAAGGCAAACGTATGCCTATGGACAAGATGGTGCCGCTGCTCATTGAACGGGGTCTCAGGGCGCAACTGACCATGGGAAGTCTGATCACGGGCCAGCTCATCATTGAACTGGATTACTATCCGGATACCCCGGCGAAACTCGTTGCTCCCAACAAAAAATACCCTGAAATCCCAACCATTCCATCGACATTCCAGGCTATTTTCGACACGCTCAAGAGTCTGCCCCTGAAAGAGACCCTGGAAGGGCTCGTATCCGCTGTCAAAGCCCTCGAAAAGGTTCTTAAATCCCCTGAAATCCCGGAGATAATCCATTCCGCCAACCTGGCCCTGACCGATGCCCGCAAATTGATCAATGATGTGGACAGCCATGTGGCGCCACTGGCGGATAGCGTGGATGATACGTTAGCGGAATACAAGAAAGTCGCCACCAACGTAAACGCGCAGGTGGACCCCCTGATGGAAAATGCCAACCATACCGTTAAGGAGGCCCGTGAACTGGTCAAGAGTATGGATAAGAAGCTGGAAACCCTGGCTGTCAAAATCGCCAAGGGCCTCGAAGCATCCCAGGAAGCCATGGAGCAGGCCAGAGAAACGTTGGAAGACCTTCAAAGTCGGTTGGGTAGGGATTCTCCACTTTTAAACCAGCTGGATAATACCCTGCGGGAATTCTCCGAAATGGCGCGTTCCATCCGATCTCTGGCCAATTATCTGTCACGTCATCCCGAAGCCCTGCTCCGGGGAAAAAGCGGATCTCAGAGGAGGTAAAATCATGCACCGCTCATTTTCTTTTCTAAAAATCCTGGCGTTCATTATATTATGCCTCTGGCCCTTTGGATGCGCCACAAGCCCGCCTACCCAATTCTATCTATTGAGCCCGCTGCCCGCTCCAAGCCTTGAAACCGGGGATACTCAAAACCAACAGCCGACGACCATCCGCGTGGATGCCGTTACCATCCCGGGCTATCTGGATCGGGATGAAATTGTCACCCGGGTGAACGAAAATGAAATTCATCTGGCCGATCTCAACCAGTGGGGGGAATCCCTGCGGGGTAGCCTCACCACCATCCTGGCGCTGAACCTCTCCCGCCTGCTTCCGACAAAGGATTTCGCCATTTTCCCTTTTAAATGCCCATCCCCGGTGGACTACCAACTCAGTGTTGAAATCGTTCGAATGGACGGCAGCCTGGACGGGGATGTGCATCTGACGGCACAGTGGTCAATTCTCGAAGGCAAAGCGGGTAGCATCATGGTCACCCGAAAATCGCGTTTCAAGGCATCCAAAGCGCCCACCGGCTACAGCGAACTGGTGGCCGCCCAGAGCCGTCTGGTTGAAGCTTTAAGCCGTGAAATTGCCGAAAGCATTCAGTCAAATCTTTAAGTGTGCGCTGTTTTCCGCACGGTCATAACCATGTCACAAGAAACGCCCGCCATCACCACCAAAAACCTTGAAATCGCTTATGGCGATTTTGTGATTCAACGGAATTTGAATTTTACCGTTAATCGTGGGGAAATTTTTGTACTCATGGGGGGCAGCGGCTGTGGTAAAACCACGGTCATGCGCTGCCTTACCGGACTCAAAGCGCCTGAAAAGGGCCAGGTTTTTCTGGGTGACATCAGTTTGTGGGAAACAGAACAGGCGGTGAGAGACCAAATGGCCCATAACGTCGGCATCGTTTACCAGAGCGGGGCGCTTTGGAGTTCCATGACCCTGGCTGAAAATGTGGGGCTGCCCCTGGGGGAATTCTACGACCTCAGCCCTCGGGACATCAGAGAACTGTCTTCCTTGAAACTGGCCCTGGTGGGGCTTTCCGGCTTTGAAGATTACTACCCTTCCGAAATCAGCGGGGGCATGCGAAAACGGGCGGGGGTAGCCCGCGCTCTGGCCCTGGATCCCGAATTCCTCTTCTTTGACGAACCCTCTGCCGGCCTCGACCCCGTAACCTCCTCACTGCTCGACGACCTCATTCTGGAGCTCAGAGACAGCCTCGGCACCACCATGGTCATGGTAACCCACGAACTGCCCAGCATCTTTTCGGTGGCCGACAACTGTGTTTTCCTGGATGCGGACACACGCACCATGATTGCCGGCGGGGACCCCAAGAGACTGAAAACGGACTGCCAAGACCCAAAGGTGCATGCCTTTCTGACCCGGGGCGGTAAGAACAGGACAGGATAACCGAATTCATAAACAAAAAATCAAGAAGGAGGCATCCCATGAAAAAAACGATTATAATAGCCGCATTAATGTGTTTCGCCGCAGTCATTACCGCCGGTCTGCTCCCGTCTCGACTGGATGCGAAAACCCGATTTGCCACCATTGGTACGGGGGGGATTACGGGGGTATATTATCCTACGGGCGGCGCCATCAGCAAAATGATTAACAAGAAACGCAAGGTCTACGGTGTTCGCTGCACCGTTGAATCCACAGCCGGATCCGTCTTTAACGTCAACGCCGTTATGTCGGGGGACCTGGATTTCGGCATTGTGCAGTCCGACCGCCAGTATCAGGCCGTCAATGGCAAGGCGGAATGGAAAGATGCCGGGCCCCAAGATCTGAGGGCCATCTTCAGCATCCATCCCGAAGCCGTCACCCTGGTGGCCGCCCAGGATGCCGGTATAAAGAGCATCAACGACCTTCGGGGCAAACGGGTCAACATCGGGAATCCCGGTTCCGGACAGCGGCAGAACGTCATTGACGCCCTGTCGGCAGCGGGTATTGATTACGAAAAAGACCTTCACGCAGAACAGGTCAAGGCATCCGAAGCAGCAGGGCTTCTTCAGGACGGCCGCATCGACGCATTCTTTTACACGGTAGGGCATCCCAGCGGCGCCATCAAGGAAGCCACAGCGGGAAACAGAAAAGTACGAATTATTCCCATTACGGATACCGCAACCCTTCTGGACCGATACCCCTATTATGCGCCGGCTGTCATCCCCATCAAATTCTATCCCAGAGCCGATAACAAAACAGATATCGCCACCTTCGGTGTAAAAGCGACCTTTGTCACATCATCACGGGTTCCGGATGAAATGGTCTATGCCATCACAAAAGAAGTCTTTGAAAACCTGGATCAATTTAAAAAACTTCACCCGGCCTACGAAGTCCTGACCCCCGAAGGGATGCTTCAAGGCCTGTCCGCCCCCCTTCACCCGGGGGCCATAAAATACTATAAGGAGGTTGGCCTTTTGAAATAGTGCCCGAACGAAAACTGTCTTTTTCGCCAGAAATTCCCGCTTCCTGTTGAAAGGCCCAATACCGGTAGATGTCAAGCAAGTTGTCGCCTAAACATACAAAAATTATCGTGACACCCGCAAAAGTTTCTCATGGCCTCCGACGAGCTTTTCGGGAGGCCCATTCTCGGCCATGAGAAGCTTTTGCTCCTTCATGGGCAAAATCAAATCTGCTGGTTCGCAGGCACGGGCAATGGGATAGTGCTACCTTTTTCCCACCTTCGGTTGTTTTTTGCTGAGTTGTTCCTCTTGTTTAACGCCACTTCACCAATGTGCTTCCAGTTTCTTGTAATCCCTGTCCAACGTTC
>JAFCZI010000171.1 GCA_019314425.1 Deltaproteobacteria bacterium
CTGATCATGCCCAACAAGCGGCCGAGCAATTTGCCCGCGAGATTAGCCGAGTTGGCCTTACGGAATCTGAATGGCTTCACCGTGGGGCAAAAAGGTAATGGGTCAGAGCTGGAAGAGTACGAATTACTGATTGCAATGAATCTCTATTGCCGTCTTCCCTTTGAGCAATGCAATTGCAGGCTTGTGGTTTCCAGCTTTTTGAAGAAGGGCGACATCCCCGAGTTCCAAGCGGTAAACTTTGCGAAGCTTGAAGGATCGACACGCATGCTTCCTCACCGCTTCGCACCCAACCCCCATGCATTGGAAGAACACCGCAACGCTTTTGTTGCATAGCAAGGCATACAAAACTCCTTTGCACTTTGCAAACAGAGCGAAAAACAAAGGGGGGACAGGCAAATAATACTTCTACGACGCTGGGAAAAACGAAAGCAATAATCATCATGACTGACTTTATGACTCCCAAGCAACGCAGCCAAACAATGTCTAAAGTCAGAAATCAGTTTGAGCCTGTAGATGGAGACATGCTCAAATCCCTGGGCCTGAAGTTTGTTAATGTGTCCCTGGACCGTGTCGAGTTTTTCAAGGGGGAATACGCTGGCTTTGTCAAGGCCCACAAAGAGATAGGCATCCTCTTTAACCCGTACATATTTGTTTTTGTTTTTTATGATCAGGAGTTCCATGTTCTCTTACCTCTTATGGTCTGAATCGTGATCAGTTGGAACACCCGCCCTCTTTTATGTGCCGTGATACAAAGGATTTAATGGCATCTGGATACCGGGCATCCAGACTCGCGCTGCTGTGGTTGGAACCTGTGGCCACAAATAGTTCCGCTCCGCCCCCGGGGAAGCTGTCCCGCAGGCGCCAGGCATGGTGAAGGGGAAAGTTCTGATCCTTTTCCCCGTGGATGATCAAAACCGGTACATTTACGGTTGGGGCAAGTCGTACAGGGCTGATGGTATCCATTTGAAATCGATAGTAAACGTCCATCCAAAAAACGATCATGGGCCCCAAAACCCAACCGAAAACAGGGTTAACGCCCCGATAAAGGCTTCGCAAACCTTCTTTCGAACGCGCATAGCACCCTTCGAGGAACAGAAGCCTGATACGATCGGGATGCCGGGAGGCGGCCAGGATGGCGCCGGCAGCCCCGGCGGAATGCCCATACAGGAGGACCGGTTCGTCCAGCCAGTTCAGGATTGCTTCGATATCTTCGGCAAAACGGAGCGCGGTCATGGATCGGTTGGGGGTGGAATTTCCGTGATCCCTGGCGCTGTGAAGCACTGTTTTAAACCCCAGCTTTCCGAAAACCCGGGCCCGACTCGTCATGCGGTCCCGGTTTCGGCTCCAGCCATGGGCCAGCAGAACCGTCCCTCTGGACGGCATATCAGGTTCCACAATCCAGGTTTCCAGCATTCCCCCGTCCACTGCGGGAATTTGAATGTCCTTGATATGACCCCAGTCGGGCCTGTCCTGAACCGGCCTGCGGGGAATTTGATGGAGCAGATACGCCAGAAAGAGCGTCAAGAGCAGATAAGTTGCTACCGCAACGATGAGGAACCCCATGAATAATCGGTGACTCCTGATGATTGAATTTAATGGGTTTGGTCCTGATTTCGCTCGCTTAGACAGGGAAAAAATAAAAAGCACCCAATCGAGCCTGGAAAACATCATATATTGGATTCTCTGACGTGGCAACCGGAAAAGTGCCTAAAATGCCTAAGGCGGGCTGTGCCCGCAACCCAAATGGCCTCACGCAAAGGCGCAAATCCGCAAAGATTTTCTTGTTTTTTGTGATAGAAAACCAGGTGATGAGGGACTAAAGGATAAAGATGGAAAACAATATTAAAGAGAAAATCTTGAGGGTCGCCCGGGAAATTTCCAAAGGTGGAAATAACGTGGTGTTCACAGGCGCCGGCATATCCACCGAAAGCGGGATCCCGGATTTCCGAAGCAAGGGCGGTATATGGGACAAATACAGGCCCGTCTATTTTGATGAATTCATGTCATCAAAAGCGGCGCGAACAGAGTACTGGAAAATGAAAGAAGAGCTGTATCCCGATCTCATAAAGGCCAAGCCGAATCCGGCCCACATGGCGGTTGCCGGGCTTCATAAGATGGGTCTGATCGAAGCCATAATCACCCAGAACATCGATGGCCTTCACCAAGACTCAGGCATTCCAAGCGAACAGGTAATTGAACTCCATGGCAATACACGAAGGGCCCGCTGCACGGGCTGCCAAAAAATCATTTCATTGGATGAAGTACACCGACGCATTGAACAAGGCGATTCGGCCCCGGAATGTGAGTGCGGCGGTTACCTCAAATCAGACACCATTTCGTTCGGGCAGGCCATGCCCGTAGATGAAGTGGAAAAAGCAACCGCCTTGTCCCGAAATGCCGATGTTTTTATGGTTATAGGCTCCACTCTCCTGGTTCACCCCGCCGCCGAAATGCCCGCCTATGCCACGAAAAACGGCGCATTCCTGGTCATCGTCAACCTCTCGGAAACCCCGTATGATGACGCAACCGACGTGCTGATCCAGGGAAAAGCGGGTCAAATCCTCCCGGAGATAACCCGGGAAGTAAGGCGGCTGAAATGTTAGGGTTTAGAAGTTGAGAAGGCGAATTAAGCATGTTGTTAAAGGTGGTTACGGCGATTAATGCCCGGCAGAAACTATGTTGAGATTCTGAAAAATCACCGTAACGCAGTAGATGGGACTTTTTACGGCGTCATCCTATTGCTTTTCCAGAAGCTCCAAGAATTGATGCACAGTGAGGATGGGGATATCCTTGTATTCTCCCAAATCAAGGAGATGTCGGTCGCCGCTGACAATGAGGTCCGCTTTTGCATCCAGGGCGGCTGCAAGGAACATCTCATCCGTGGGGTCCTTGGGAATGGCCCCCGCGACAGCCGATAGACCAGGGGCAACGATGGCATCTTTTTCTAACAGAAGAATAAGTCTCTCTATTTGGTTGCGGCTGATACCATATTTTTTCCGAATGTTAGGGGCTTCGACGACTCTTTTAATTTCGGAGATGATGGACCGGGATGTGACAAGAAGATATCGGCCGGCCCGCCAAGTATCTATGACCATTGCAGGACGGCCAGCTTTGGACAGGAGACTACTTACAAAAATGTTAGTGTCAAGAACGACCTTCAGCATGGGCGGTCCTCAACGCATCGATGGTCTGATCCACGTCCTTTTCAATCTCCCCGGGGGCAGCATCGGGAAGGTGCGACCGGATCTGATCAAGCACCTCAAAACGGGTCCGTCGTTCTACTACCAGTCGCTCATAAGTATCAACGGGAATCAGGGCAGCCATGGGGCGGCCGGAGCGCTCCACAATGACTTCTTCTCCCCCATAACGGATGCTTCCCATAATGTCGGCAAATCTATTCCGGGCCTCCCGGGCGCTAACGCGTATGGCCATGGTGAACACCTCCTTGAAAGGTTATGGGAGAGGTTAAGCCATTTTGTACATTTTGTCAACTATGTACACAATGCCACTTTTTACGGCGCCATCAAATATTGATGGTCTCGTAAAAAGTCACGGATCTATCTACAGATGGCAACGAATGTCGAAGGAAAACTTCATGATTCGACACGCCTTGTTCGATATTCGTTTTTAAAAATTTCAAATATTTTTGGCCAGGGTTTAGAATGGGAAGCCTTTTCAAATGTTTCCAATGCCCATTGATTGATATTTTTTCCGCTTGTTTCTGCGGCTATGGCAACGGCAGACCCCGTTCATCCCCCCTGTTTGTTACCCGTCGCCAGTTTCCCATGAACATGGGGGAAAAGCAGGAATAAACGACCAAATGCAATCTTTTTAAAAAACCAGAAAGCGTTATGCGTTGATAAAAAAACCTACAAAACATATCCACGTTTCCTGCGCCATTATCCAGCAGGACGATGATGTTCTTGCCGTTCAACGAAGCGCCAAGATGAGTTTGCCGCTGAAATGGGAGTTTCCGGGCGGCAAGATTGAACAGGGCGAAACCCCGAGCGAATGTTTACAGCGTGAGTTGATGGAGGAGCTGGACCTGTACGTTCTGGTCGGAGATCCACTCAACCCGATGACCCATGACTACGCGACGTTTATCGTGACCCTTTATCCTTTTATCTGCACCATTAAATCGGGGGCGATAACCCTTCATGAACATGCCGCCGTCGCATGGCTGCCTCCTTCCAGGTTACCTTCGCTGGATTGGGCCGCCGCCGACCGACCTGTCCTCGATGCATATCTGAAAATACTTGAGGTTCAAAGAAGGGGGTCTCTGTGATTTCGTCCCGCCAGGTCCCGAAATAATGGAACGTCCATAAAATTGAGAGCCAATTTCAAAATGTTCAATTTTGTTCGAGGTCAAGGAAGGCGAAAATTTTAACCGCAGGAATATATTGTATATTTCGAGGATTAAAGTTTTTGTTTAACGCAGAGATCGATGTCTTTTGCCAACGCTGATTTCGTCAATGGCTATCTCTTTCAGTTTTTTCAGCTTTGGACGGGCAAAGCGCTTTTGGAGATAACGTTTCTGGATGTCTTTGATGACATCCCAGCTGACACCGAGATGGCGTGCTGTATACCTGGATGGTCATGTGCTTGGACAGTTCCAGGGCATAGCGTTCAAAGGACTTGGTGTAGCTTCTACGAGGATTGGCGAAACCGATTTTCACTTGTCTGACAAGTCCGCAGACCAGACATTCAACGCGCTGCACAGCGAGTGAAAGCCAAACAGGCTTCCGGCCAATAGGTAAAGATCGGAATTTCCTATCGACTTTGCCACAGCGTATGATCTTGCGGGATTGGCAAGATGAGCATTGGAGTTCAAAAGCTTTTGGACGTAGGGTAAACATCACAACACCACCATTGAATTTACTGTTGATGTAGTCGTAGCCATGGACACCGAAACCGTGATACAAAAGACTTGTGAACATAAGGAACGCCTCCTTTTTGTGTGAATTGGTCTTCACATAGGAGGTAATTCTTATTGTCCACTTTTTCAATCACTCAAAGTACGCAAGATCTGGATGAACCACATGTATTAAAAGGGCGGCGTTTGATTCTGGATGCGCATTAGCTTATGAGCTTATGGACGTCCCAACTTTCAAAAAGTGGAGAAATGAATCATGTCAAATACGGAAGATTTTCTTTCAAGAATCACGGTAAATCCCCGGATAATGGTCGGCAAGCCGACCATCCGTGGTATGAGAATAACTGTGGAACAGATTCTTCGAGCATTATCGGGGGGTGTGTCGGAACAGGAACTGCTTGAAGAATATCCTGAGCTTGAAAGAGAGGATTTTCAGGCGGTGTTCGCTTATGTGACCGCACTGGTCGAAGAGGAGCGCGTGTTCGCCGTGGGAGTGCTTGCATGAATGTATCCGAACTGAAATTTCTCATTGATGTCGGTGTGGGCAAAGGAATCGAAAACTATTTGCGGGAGGAAGGTTATGATGCCAAAGCCGCGGGAGACATTGATTCCCGCATGGAGGACGAGAATATCATCCACACTGCCTTGACGGAAAATCGCATGGTTGTTACCATGGACAAAGACTTCGGA
>JAFCZI010000172.1 GCA_019314425.1 Deltaproteobacteria bacterium
CACCGATAACGGCCCCGGCATTGAGGAGAAATATCACGAGAAAATTTTCAAGATCTTTCAAACCCTTGTCCCCCGTGATGAACATGAAAGTACGGGCATCGGATTGACCCTTGTAAAAAAGACCATCGAACAGTATGATGGGAAGGTATGGGTGGAATCAGAGGTGGGGAAAGGGAGTTCCTTTGTCTTTACATTGCCGAAGATAAGGAGAAAAAAATGAAAAGTTCAAAACCGATCCTGTTGGTTGAAGACGACCGGGTCGATGCTATGACGGTGAAACGGGCCTTGAAAGAAATCAAAGTTACCAATCGCCTGGATGTTGTGGAAAATGGCGAGGCGGCTTTGTCATTTCTGCGGAACCCGGAGCATGAAAAACCCGGCATTATCCTCCTGGATCTGAACATGCCTAAAATGAATGGCATTGAATTTCTGGAAATTGCCAAGAAGGATGACACCCTGAAAAGAATACCGGTGGTGGTTCTGACCACATCTAAAGAGGACCAGGACAAGGTGGATAGTTTCAATTTCGGGGTTGCCGGGTACATGTTGAGTGAGCTGCCGGATTGACAATCGTCAGTTATAGTTCGTAGCAGGAGAACATCATGGAAGAGAAAAAAATTCGGCTCCTTCTGATTGAGGACGACAAAATCGACCGGATGGCCTTTGAGCGGTTTGCCGGGAATGAGAACCTCCCCTACGACTATGGGGTGGCCAACTCAATATCCGAGGCAGAAGAGGCGCTAAGATCTCATGAGTTCGATGTTGTGATCGCAGATTACATGTTGGGTGATGGCACGGCATTTGATATCTTTGGTCAAACAAAAGACGTGCCTGTTATTGTGGTCACGGGCACAGGCAATGAGGAAATTGCCGTAGCGGCCATGAAGTTAGGCGCTTACGATTATATTATCAAAGATTCTAAGGGCAATTACCTCAAAACCCTTCCGACCACCGTGGCGCTTGCGCTTAAACGCAAACAAACCGAAACGGAGTTGCAAAACTACCAGGAACGTCTTGAATCCATGGTAAGGGAACGAACCGCTGAATTGCAGGTTGAAATCGTTGAGCGCGAGCATGCGGAAGATGATCTGAAGAAGCGCTCCCATGATCTTGAAGAGAGACACAAGGAACTGAATTGCCTGTACCATATCGCCCGGCTTGTCGAGAAATCTGATATTACACATGAATCGCTGATTCAAGGCATCGTCAACATCATACCCTCTGCGTGGCAGTATCCTGAAATCACCCGTGCTCGAATCATTCTTGAAGACCGGGAATTCAAAACGGATAATTTCAAAGAAACCATTTGGAAACAGACCCGCGATATTATCTCGGATGGAAAAAAGATAGGCGTGGTGGAGGTCTTTTATCTCGAAGAACAGCCAGAGAGCGATGACGGACCTTTTATGAAGGAAGAGACCGAGCTGCTAGCGGCTATTTCAGAGCGATTGGGGCAGATTGCTGAGCGCATAAAGAGTGCTGAGAAAGAACAGCGTATCCGGACCCAACTTCAGCGGTCAGAGAAGATGGAGGCCATCGGCACCCTGGCAGGCGGTATTGCCCATGATTTTAACAACATCCTTTCATCATATTCCTGCGGTTAAACCCATTCTTGATAAAACTGGGTTTATTTTTCTTGACTTTGACGAAAAAAACTAGTTTTCGTTCAGACACAAAAAAAGGAGCGACCCATGAAAAGGACATACGATGTTAACATAGGCTCATTCAATCCCTTGATCTCCCCCGATGTGCTAAAGGAAGAATTTCCCCTCTCTCAGCGGGCCAGTGAAACAGTTTTGAAGAGCCGGGAGGAAATCCATCGAATCTTGAATAAGGAAGATCGGCGGTTGCTGGTGGTGGTGGGTCCGTGTTCCATTCATGATGAAGCCGCAGCATTGGATTATGCCACGCGATTAAGCCGACTGAGAAAAGAAGTTGAAGACACCCTAATGGTGGTTATGCGGGTCTATTTTGAAAAGCCGCGAACCACCGTCGGTTGGAAGGGCTTGATCAATGATCCCCATTTGAACGATACTTGTGATATGATGGCCGGTATCCGAAAAGCCCGCAAGCTTCTGCTGGATATTACGGAAATGGGGGTGCCCACGGGAACGGAGATGCTCGATCCCTTTACGCCGCAATATATTGCAGGATTGGTCTCCTGGGCCGCCGTCGGCGCCCGGACCACCGAAAGCCAGATCCACCGCGCAATGGCCTCGGGCCTCTCCATGCCGGTGGGTTTCAAAAACTGCACGGACGGCGACCTGACCAATGCCGTCAATGCCATGATCGCAGCTGGGTCTCCCCAGTCTTTTCTGGGCATTGATCCCAGCGGGCGGGCCAGCATCGTAACGACCACCGGAAACCCCTATGCCCATATGGTTTTAAGGGGAGGAGTACGCCCCAATTACGATTCCGTCAGCATTCGCCAGGCCATTGATCAACTGCGGGCCAAGGGGTTGTCCGATGCCATCGTGGTGGATTGTTCCCACGCCAACTCACGGAAAAAAATTGAAGATCAGGCCATTGTGTGGCAGGATGTCATCAACCAGAAGATGGACGGCAACGATTCGGTGGTTGGGCTGATGCTTGAAAGTAATATTTATGCAGGTAACCAGAAAATCACCGGCGATCTGGAGACAATGGCATACGGCGTATCCATCACGGATGAGTGTATTTCGTGGGAAACCACTGAAACCCTTTTGAGAACGGCCCATGACCAGTTGATGCGAAACGGCTTTGGCCGGTCGGGTAGGCCCCCTCAAATCGCAAATGGAAGATACTCCGTGTCGACTTCTTGTTGTTAGGTCATTGTCCAATGGGGAGCGATACACATGAAAATTCTTGAGATAAACGGCAGCACCGGAAAATCAACCCTCCTGGTGGGTGAAAAGCTGGCAAATCTCGCCACCTATTTACCGCCGTCACAAACAGTCATTATTACCGACGGGAATGTCCGGCATCTCTACGGAGATCAGTTCCCCGAAGGCCGGGTTATTGAAATCGGCATGGGTGAAGGCATCAAAACCCTTGAGACGGTCCAGGATATTTTCAGGGAACTGGTGGCCCTGCAAGCGGATCGAACCCTTTTTATTGTGGGTATCGGGGGCGGCATCGTATGCGACATCACAGGCTTTGTGGCCTCTACCTACCTGCGGGGCGTTCGATTCGGGTTTGTGGCAACCACATTACTGGCCCAGGTGGATGCCGGTGTGGGGGGTAAAAACGGCGTCAATTTTTCGGGGTATAAAAATATGGTGGGCGTATTTAATCAGCCCGAGTTTGTCATTTGTGACCCCGAAGTTTTGCGAACCCTCTCGGTGCAGGACCGGGGATGCGGCCTGGCAGAGGTCGTCAAACACGCCGCCATCACGGATGATCGCCTTTTCGGCTACCTGGAAAAAAACGTGGCAGAAGTATTGTCCCTTTCTTCTGAAGCGGTACAAAGAATGGTATATGACTCGGTGGTGATTAAATCGGAGATCGTCAACCGGGACGAAAAAGAAAGAGGGGAACGCCGAAAGCTCAATTTCGGGCATACCTTTGGCCATGCGCTGGAAAAGGTCCATCGCGTGCCCCATGGGGAAGCGGTCAGTATCGGCATGATGGCGGCGGCGAAACTTTCCGCGAAAAAAGGCCGCCTGGCTGATGCTCAGGTCGTTCGCCTGGGAAACCTGCTGGAATTACTCAACCTCCCCACACGGATGGCCGTTGACAAGGCAAAAGTTATTGACGCCCTGCGTCACGATAAGAAACGGGAAAACGACATGGTCCATTTTGTAATCCTTCGCCGCCTGGGCGAAGCGGTGGTCGAACAGATCCCGTTGCCGGAGTTGGAAGCGGTGATCCATGAACTGTTTTGATCGTTCACCGGTTGACCCGAAAGGTGCGGAGGCCATCAATCCATGAAACAACTATCAGAACGTATCCGAGGCGTCTCCGCATCAAGAACCGTCCGTTTGAGCGGTGTGATTGACAGCCTTCGGCGGCAGGGGCATGATATCATCAACCTCGGTGTTGGTGAGCCTTACGAAGCGCCTTTCCCCGACATCCTTTCCAAAACCACAGCGGCCCTCAAAGGGGGAGAAACCCGATATGGCCCCGTGGCGGGAATTCCGGAACTGCGCAATGCCATTTCCGAAAAATTTGACGGGTATACCGGTGAAAACATTCTCGTAACCAACGGAAGCAAACAAGCCCTGTACACGGCATTGCAGGTGCTCTGTGATCCGGGAAGCCAGGTGATCATCCCCCGGCCTTGCTGGGTCAGTTTCTGCGAGCAGATCAAATTGGCCGGTGCCACGCCCGTACTGGTGGATACGAAGGCCCATCAGCTAGATTGCCATGCCATAGAAAAGGCCATCAATGCCGATACCCGGGCAATCATCATCAACAGCCCCAATAACCCCACCGGTGCGGTCTATCCGAAGGAAGATCTCAGGGCAATCGCCGATCTTGCCTGGGCCCATGACCTGTATTTGATATCCGATGAAGCCTATGAAGCGTTTGTCTATGATGGATGGACCCACCGCAGTCTCTTTGATTTTCCCCATATCCGGGATCGTCTGATTGTCGCCGGAAGCTTCTCGAAAACCTACTGTATGACCGGATTCAGAATCGGCTATGCTGCCGCCCCCAAAGAGATCATCACCGCCATGGCACGGCTGCAGAGCCATTTAACGGGCAATGTATGTACCTTTGCGCAACATGGGGCGCTTGCCGCAGCAAGACGCGATCCATCCCATTTTCACGGGTGGCGGAACCATTTGCAGAAAAAGCGGGATATGACCCTGGAAATGCTGAAAGATCTGCCCTGTGATACCCCCCGGGGCGCATTTTATGTTTTTCCGGACGTGATCCATTGCTTAAAAAAGAATGAAAGCGCCGAAGATCTGGCATCGGAGATTCTGCAACGGGTCAATGTGGCCGTGGCACCGGGTGAGGCCTTCGGTGGAGACGGGCATATTCGCATCTGTTACGCCATCGAAGAAAAACGGCTGATCCAGGGGCTTGAGCGATTGGTACAGGTGATTCATCAAAGAACAGGAGCAACCGCACCATGATCGGAATTATTGGTTTCGGCAGATTCGGTCGCCTTATGGCCGGTTATCTGGCCGGAGATTACAAGGTCAAGGTTTTCAACCGGAGTGACAAATCGGCGGAAATCGCCCGGGCTGGTGCCATACCGGATTCCCTGGCGGAGGTATGCCGTGAAAAAATAGTTGTTTTGAGTGTCCCCATTTCCACCATGCAGGGGATGCTTCAGCAGATCGCGCCGTTGTTGCGCCCGGATGCCATGGTGGTCGATGTGTGCTCCGTAAAGGTGTATCCGGTTGAATGGATGCTGGAAGCGCTGCCACCATCGGTCTCATTACTGGGGACGCATCCCATGTTCGGTCCCGACAGCGCGGCGGAATCCCTTCATGACCGGAAAATCGTACTCTGCAAAGTACGGATTACCGATACCCGATACGCAAAAGTGAAAGACTATCTGGTTGGAAAAGGGCTTAATGTGATTGTCACCACTCCCGAAGACCATGATCGCCAGATCGCCGTGAGCCTGGCTCTGACCCATTTCATCGGCAGGACTCTGGATGAATTCGGCGCTCGCGATCTCGCGATTGATACGGAGGGGTATCAAAGGCTCCTTCATATTCTGGATGTGGTAACCCATGATACCTGGCAGCTTTTCATGGATATGCATCGATATAACCCCTATGCGCGGGAAAAGCGCCAGGCTTTTATGGCGGCCATGACGCATCTGGAGGATAAACTGGGTGGAAAAAAGCCCAAACCCTTTTCAGGAGGATGAGTCTCCATGAACAAATTCGCCTACCTGACAACTTTATGCACGCATGCGGCAAATGCCATGCAGGTAGGCTCGCCGCATTCCCTGCAATTTGATTTATCAAGTAAGGGAACTTCCAAAAAACAATCTACGCATCCTGCTTGCCCTTTTGCCCGTTTTCTACGTTGTGATAACAGGCACATAGCTCACTATGCACCTGCCATCACGCCTTGAAAACGAACAAAAGTTCTGCACGATA
>JAFCZI010000013.1 GCA_019314425.1 Deltaproteobacteria bacterium
ACTCTCAATGGGGTCCGTATGCCTGAATGTTACTGTTATGTCCATAAAATTTCCTCCGTAGGTAGCGTCCGAACGAAAACTGTCTTTTTCGCCAATCTCTGAGTCAGAACAAACCCGTTCTTAATAAAACGGGGTTGATCTTCCTTGACCTTGACGAAAGATCCTAGTTTTCATTCAGGCACTAAGTATAAACAATAAAATCAGCCCCTCCGGCAAACCTAATAATAACGCCACACGGCGCTGCCACAACTCAATTGATTCGAACCTCTTTTCTCTTTCTGGAGGGTAGAATTCCCATGGCCTCCCGGTATTTTGCCACAGTTCGACGGGCAACCCTTATATTAAGGTCATGCATTATATTTTCAATCCCTTTATCACTGAGGGGTTTGGTTTTGTCTTCTGCCTTTATGATCTTACGGATCTGTTCCTTCACGCTTTCCGATGCCAGCGAATCCCCGTCTACCCTGTTGATGGCGCTATTAAAAAAAAACTTTAGCTCATAAAGCCCCTGGGGGGTATGAACATACTTGCTGGTGGTCACCCGGCTGACCGTCGACTCATGCATTTCGATGTCTTCGGCCACATCCCTTAACACCAGTGGCCTAAGATAAGCAATCCCTTTATCAAGGAATTGTTTTTGAAACCGCACGATACTCTCCGTAACCCGGTACAAGGTCCTTTGACGCTGGTGAATACTCTTAATCAACCATGCCGCAGATCGCATTTTTTCCTGGATATATGCCTTTGTCTCATCCGATACCCGACCTCTGTTCTTCAGCATCCGTTTGTAATAGGCATTAATCCTTAATTTCGGCAAGCCATCTTCATTTTGAATGATTTCGTAGCCGTCCCCCACTTTGCTCACGTAAATGTCAGGGGTAACATAGATGGTCTCCTCGACCGCATAAATTCTCCCGGGTTTGGGATCAAGCGCTTGAATAGCCGTAACCGCCATCAAAAAATCCTGAATGCTGACGTCAAGCTGATCGGCAACCTGCCGGTACCGTTTCTCCTCCAAATCCTTGAGGTGATCCCTGATGATCTTCTCCACCAGGGTCCCGGCGAGATCCTGAAATAAGGCCTGGATCAACAGACATTCCCGGGTGTCCCTCGCCGCCACACCCACAGGATCAAAATTTTGAATTAGCGCCAAGACCTCCCTGACATCATCAATCGAATCTCCGGTTGCCTGGGATATCTCGTCCAGGGTGGTCTTTAAATACCCGTCATCATTCAGATTACCGATTATATGAGCACCAATTTCTTTTTTTTCATCTTTCACACTGCTCATATTCAACTGCCAGAGCAAGTGTGAAGACAGGTCCGTTTTGGTGGCCGTAAAATTCTCAAAGGACGGCGCATCTTTCTGTTCGTAGTGCCTTTCCGAAAAATTTTCGGAATAACCGCTGCTATATTCCGAAAGATAGCTTTCCCAATCCACATCATCCCCTGTCCGTTCCTCCACGGTCACTTCGGGCAGTGAAGGAGAGTCCGGATCCGGGCCGGCATCATCTCCTGAGGGGTTTTCAGACTTTTTTTCCTGAGAGTCCTGTAATGCCCGCGTCGACTCCTCCTTTTTCTCCCCCGCACCGTCATCCCCGTCAACCTCATCTTGACTCATCTCTTCGAGGATAGGATTTTCCTCCATTTCCTGAGAAACGGTCTCAAGGAGTTCAAGCCTTGACAGCTGCAGAAGCTTGATGGCCTGTTGCAGCTGGGGGGTCATCACAAGCTGCTGAACAAGGCCCAAAGATTGTCTGAGTTCTAACGCCATAACAAATTCAAAAACACCCAAAAAACTTCTTAGAGATTGAAATTCTCGCCCAGATAAACACTCCGGGCCAACTCACTTTTTACAATATCATCCGGGGTGCCCTGTTCAATGATTCGGCCCTGATTGATGATGTAGGCTCTGTCGCAGACATTCAACGTCTCTCGCACATTGTGGTCCGATATGATAACGCCCAAGCCTCGGCTTTTCAACTGACGTATGATCTGCTGAATATCGTTGATGGCCAGTGGATCAATGCCCGCAAAGGGCTCATCCAACAACATAAACCTGGGTTCTGTCACCAGGGCCCTGGATATTTCGAGTCTTCGTCTCTCCCCGCCCGAAAGGGACAATGCCTTCTGTTTGGCCAGGTGATCAATGCTCAACTCCCTGAGGCCTCTTTCCAGGCGCTCTCTTCGTTCCTGCACCGGGACATGCAGCATCTCAAGGATGGCGAGAAGGTTCTGCTCAACGGTCAATTTACGGAATACCGAAGGCTCCTGGGCCAGATAGCTGACACCTTTCCTGGCCCTTTGAAACATAGGGTCCTGCGTAATGTCCTTGCCATCTAAAAAGACCCGTCCTTCACTGGGTTGCGTGAGCCCCACGACCATGTAGAACGTGGTTGTTTTCCCCGCGCCGTTGGGTCCCAGAAGGCCGACAATCTCCTGTCTGTTGACCATCACATTTACACGATCAACGACCCGTTTCCCGCCATAGGCCTTGACAAGGCCATTGGCCTCCAGCATTTCGGGCACCGGATTCACAACCCCTTTCCCTTCTCCTGCTTGGGGAAAATAACCGCCCGGACTTTCTTGTCTTTGGCACTTTCCACGATACTCCGGTCCTCTTTCAGGAAAAGCGTAATCACATCGCCCTCAACAAAATCCTCGCCCTGTTTCACAACAGGATTCCCTGTAAGAACCAGTTTTTCACCCTTTTGATAATAAACGGCTTTTTCTCCGGTGGCCACCCCACCTTCAGCACGAATGATTTTGACAGCCCCGGTGGCAACGATTCTGTCGATACGGGCTGAAACCTTTTCGGTCTCTTCCTGCGCTGAAGGTTTTTCGTAAAGCACCACTAATTTCTCGCATAATACGGTAAAATCATCCCGTTTGGCTTCCACACCGCCTGCAAAGATAATCTTCCTTTTTTTATCATCGGCTTCCAGGATCTTGCTTTTGATCACCATTGGACCCGGGCTCTTTTTTTGAGTCTTCTCGCGGGGATCAGCCGACAGGGCCGCACCGGAAAAACCCCCTAGCAGAAGCAGTCCCGTCAACACAAAAACCAGGTAAAACACAGACCGTTTCATTGCGTTGCAGATACCCCCGCCTCCGGGTTAATGGTTGTCACCACATCTGACAAAATCTTAATCCTATTCTCTGAAAGATCGACAAAAAGGCCCTTTCCCTTCACCGTAAAGAATGGACCGAATATGGCCACCGGTTCTTTATTATTCACAGTGCCTTTTTTCTCGTTAATCGCCACATACTCCGTCAAAAAACGGTACTCGGTTCCGTAAGAACCGTCCAATTTCCCCCGAAGTTCAATCTTCCCAATGTCCTTAGCGTAATTCCCTTCTTCGCCCCTCAGGGAAAACCCAGGTCTTCCCTCGGCTTCCACCTCCAGATAAAAATCGAAAAACCGAATGTTTTTTTTATCTTCTGAGAAACGAACTTCCCTCGCGTCCAGGACCCATTTTATTTTTCCATCCGGATCATCCTGGCGATAATGAATATCTTTGAGCTTTACACCGTCACCTGAAACGACGTCCTTCAGAAACGCGGCGGTTTTGATGAAATCCTTACCGGCTTTTGCAAAATAGAAACCCACCACCAGAAGCAAAACGAGTACTCCCACAAGGGGCCAATGTCTTTTCACAAAATTTTTCATAGAACCAGCCGCAGTATATCAACCCCTGCTTTGTTCTGTAAAGGCAATTCTAGGCCAACACCCACGGCACTTCAGTATCCATTCACAAATCTCCCTGACAGCGCCGTACCCGCCTCTTTTGCTTGTTATGAAATCCGCCTCTTCCCGGACTTCCCTGGCAGCATCCGCCACGGTAATACGCAGACCGGATTCCTGGAACATGGCCAGATCGGGCAAATCATCCCCAACACAAGCCACCTGTGACTTCATAAGTCCTCTTTTTTCAATCAAACGTCTGCAAACGAGGCGCTTGTCCGATATCCCTTGGTGGACCTCACGAATTCCCAGTTCCCTGGCGCGATGGGCAACCACCCGAGACCTTCGACCGGTGACAATAACAACTTCAATCCCATGGCGCATGAGCAGTTTCAAACCGAAACCGTCCTTTACATCAAAGGATTTAACCTCTTCTCCTTTTTCGTTCAACGTAATACGGCCGTCCGTTAAAACCCCGTCAACATCCAGGAAAAGCAATTTTATGCCGGCAGCTTTATCTTCCATTGTGTTCACTCCAGCGGTCGTGGGCATAAGCAAACCCTGATGGTCGCGTAAAAAGTCACGAATCTATTTACAGATGGCGTTGTAAAAGGTTCCATATACAAGGCGTGGTGGTTTTTCAGGATCGTCGGGCATACATGATGGTATGTTGAGATTCTGAAAAATCACTGCAACGCAGTAGATGGGACTTTTTACGGCGCCATCAAGGCTGGACCAGCGCATGGATGTCTTTGAGCATCTTCACCAGGGGCTTTATCGTTTTGAGGGGCAGTGAATTGGGCCCATCGCACAGGGCACAATCCGGGTCAGGATGTACTTCCATAAAAACCCCGTTTGCACCCGCCGCCACAGCCGCTTTTGCAAGGCAACCCACAAACTCCCGCTCTCCACCGGAACTGTCCCCGGCGCCACCCGGCAGTTGTACGCTGTGTGTGGCGTCAAACACGATGGGAAAGCCGAGTTTTGCCATGATGGCCAGAGATCTCATGTCAACCACGAGGTTGTTGTAACCAAAGGAAAATCCTCTCTCCGTAATCAGAATATTCCGGTTCCCGGCGGCAGTCACCTTCTCTGTAATCGGCCCCATTTCAAGAGGCGAAATGAACTGACCTTTCTTGATATTGATGGGAATTCCGAATTTAGCCGCATGCACGAGAAGATCGGTCTGACGGCACAGGAATGCCGGGATCTGGATCACATCGAGTACCCGGGCCGCTTTTTCCACGTCACTGATGCGATGCACATCCGACAAAACAGGTAATCCGAATTGATCCTTGACCTTTTGAAGGATATGAAGCCCCTTGTCGAGACCGGGACCTCGGTACGAGGTCAATGAGGTCCGGTTCGCCTTATCGTAAGAGGCTTTAAAAATAATCGGTATTTGGAGATCATCACTCATCTCCTTCAAATAACGTGCGATTTCCAGTGTGCTGGATTCACTTTCGATGGCGCAGGGTCCTGCAATCAAGAAAAACGGCCCCGTTGCTTCTATGGACAAACGGCCTGCTTTGTTTTTTTTTACCATGTTCATAATTCCAACAAATCTGAAACGTAATTAGTGTCTGAACGAAAAAGCCGTTCAGGCACGGTTTTAAGTTTCGGGTTTTAAGTTGAAAAGATCATACAATTTCAAAGCGTTGTAAACATCAATTCAAAAATGGAAAACTTTATCTCCGTATTTTCGTCCAGGCACTAATTTCGTCCAGGCACTAATTAAGAGCAAATCCATGCGGTTGGTTTTGAGGCCGCAGCTAATTTCTCTCGATGATTGTATGATCACATTGTTATAGCATGGTTCTGGGAAAGTCAAGATTACCAAGCGAGGAACAACTTTTTCTTGTCATGTAAAGCAAGAAGGTCTACCATAGAGACTCTTGCTTTTTTAGAGCTTGCAAAGGTAAGAAAACTTGCATGATTGCTTATTTCGGGGGAGGTCAATTACCAATGGCGAAAAAAAAGGTTTCCAAGACCATCGATGACATCAACAAGAAAATCAAAGAGGGAAACGTGGTTGTGGTCACAGCCGATGAAATGGTCGGCATTGTCAAGAAGAGTGGCGCTGAAAAAGCGGCCCGGGAAGTGGATGTGGTCACCACCGGGACTTTCTCTCCCATGTGTTCCTCCGGGGCTTTCATTAATTTCGGGCACACCAAACCCACTATCAAAGCCAGCCGAACATGGTTGAATGACGTACCCGCTTACGGGGGCTTGGCAGCGGTAGATTGTTATATCGGGGCCACAGAACCCAGAGAGGATGATCCTTTGAACGGGGTCCACCCGGGGCAGTTTAAATACGGGGGCGGACACGTACTCCAGGATCTGGTGGCGGGTAAGAAAGTCGAACTGCGTGCCACGGCCTATGGCACCGACTGTTACCCCAAAACCCAGGTGAAGAAAAAGATTACTCTTTCGGATCTCCCCTACGCCATGATGCTCAACCCCAGGAATGCCTATCAAAACTACAATTGTGCCATCAATTTGACCCCAAAAACCATTTACACCTACATGGGGGTATTAAAGCCCAACGGTGGAAACGCCAATTATGCCACGGCCGGGGAGCTCAGTCCGCTTTTTAACGACCCCTACTACCGAACCATCGGCCTGGGAACCCGGATTTTTCTGGGCGGCACCAAAGGATATGTCATTGCACCGGGCACACAGCACAATCCAAATGCTGACAGGCATGAAAACGGCACCCCGTTAACCCCTGCCGGCACCATCATGGTGAGTGGGGACATGAAAGAAATGTATCCCCGATGGGTTGTGGGGGTCAGCATGCTGGGTTACGGCTGCTCCCTTGCCGTGGGCTTAGGAATTCCCATCCCGATTCTGGATGCGGAAATGGCGCAATATACAGGTGTCTCAGATGAGGATCTTTACACTCAGGTCCTTGATTATGGGAATGATTACCCCAAGGGAGAAGGGAAAAGCCTGGCCCAGGTCAGTTATGCGGATCTCAAAAACGGTATGATTCGCGTTAACGGACAGGAGATACCCTCGGTGCCCATCTCTTCCCACAAGCGGTCGCTTGAGATCGCAAACATCCTCAGGGAATGGATAGAAAAAGGGGATTTTCTGTTGACCCAACCCCAGGAGACCTTGCCCGCCTAAGGGCCTTGCTTGAAACCCTTTTCGAATCGTCCTTTTAATATGGGAGGGAAACACCCCGCAAGGATTTTTTTCCGGTCACGTCAATCACCTCCTCGAAAACGATACTTTCGCAACTGGCTTTCATAATAGTCTCTGTTTTCATCAGCCTTCTCAATCGCTTCCTGAATAATCTGGATGGCTTCATCCTTCAAACCATTTTGGTAGCAGGTCTCGGCCAGGGTATCCAGAAACTGGGGTGTAGGCTGCAGGACCACGGCTTTTCGGGCCAGCGCCAATGCCCGGGCACCATTCCGAAAATCCGGATCTGAAGCGGTCAACATCATCCAGGCCAGGTTGTTCAATGCCACCGCCTGGCTGGGGTGCCACTGAATGATCTGCTCATACAGGTCCATGGTTGCTGCCTCTTTTCCCATGCGCTGGTAAACCATGGCCAGGTTCATGGCCAGACCTATATTCCGGGGGTATTCCTCCAGTTTTCGGCTGAGTTCTCTGCTAACCAGATCGTATGCCATATGCGTCTTCATATCCCCGAAATTGAGATAATAACCCAGGCAACCGATACCCGCCAGATAAACCAGGAAGGATATCAGCACAAAACGATTCTGTTTCCGGGCCAATCGGGGTATTTCCAGGGTTTTTAAAAGACAGGCGACCCGTTGCCCAATACTGAAATGGTGCCAGTTGGGGACGTCGCGGGATTTTCCGCTCAGGTAGGCAATTTTTTCAAGCGCATTGATGATGAATTCGGGTGTTCCCATGACCGTTGCGGCGTAAAGATCGGCTTGGCGCTCAAAATGGCGCATGAAAAAACCCATGATGTAACGGAAATAAATTAAGAGGGTCAACAACATGGGAACCGACACCGAAAGATAGAAGAGGGTCATGGACCGGGCGTCGCCTTCTGAGATGAGTTCCGCCAAAGGAGACCATACATAGGCTATATAAATATAAACATCCGATAACCCGAATGAAATAACCATGAACCCCACAAAGAACAGGACGTAAAAGAGCAAATGAAAATATCGGGCATGGCCCATCTCATGGGCCAGAACAGATTCCAGTTCCTCCATGGAAAGCGCGGACATCAGGGCATCAGTCACCAGGATGTACCGATACCGCGGTACAATCCCCATAATGCCCGCCGTCATCATCCGCCCCTCGAAAATGGGCCAGCTGAGCAGGTGGCGGTAGCGGAAGCCCTGTTGTTTTAAGAAAGCCGCCAGGTGTCTCCCTTTCTCGGATGCCTCCAGGGGCTTGCAACCCCACCAGTACTGGATGAATTTCGGCATGACCACCACCAGCAGGGACAGAAAGACGGCAAAAAACACTAACTGACCGTACAGACTATTCAAAAAAGCGCTGGAGGATGCCCATGGGCTGAGTGAAAGCAGGTCATAAACGAAAGTCAGCACGAACCATGGAAAGAGGACGGGGAGGTTGAACCGAAGATGGCTCAGCACAAAACTGCGTCTTCCGACATTCACATTAAAAAGGGTCCGGTACGTGGGCCAGGCCAGATACCAGATGGTGCTCAAATAGAAGAGAAACAACGCAATGGCAAAAAGCCCCTGCACCACGGAGAAAGCCGCAATACCGGGAACGGCCAGAAGCCATTGTTTGAGGCTGAAAAAATAGATGGCCGTGGCAAACAACAATATGGCCAGAATGGAAAGCCGCAGATTCAGCCGCTCGTATCGTTCCGCCAGCGCCCCATCGGGATACCGTCCGGAAGCGATACGTCGGTTAAAATAAAAAAAACTCCAGCGGCAATAGGCGGCGAAAGCACCCCAGCAAATCACCAGCCCAGTGATCGAATAAAGTAAAGACTCATCGGGGGAAATGTCGGAATAACTGACAGTAAAAATCAGAAGAACGACAATGAAATAAATGATATTGTTGAACAATAGTCACGACCTCGGCATTCAGGGGCGTTCCTCTTTGATGAATTCCAGAATGCCCCCGTCGGGCGAAAGTGACGGGTCCCCCTGAAAGGTGATCTCCAGGCCATAGCGTGCCTCCATATGGGCAAGCTCTTTTCGCTTTCGATTTTGCAGATAGGCGGCCACATCCTCGGAAAGCACCCCCTTTACCTGTAAAATCCCCTTCTTGCTCAATCCCATGCGAATCCGGCGCAAAAATGAAACCGCAGCTGTTTCAACCGAAGGTACGAGCCCGCGTCCCTTGCAATACGCGCAGGTTTCATAACTTACCGATTCGATGGAAGGCCGCAGGCGCTGCCGGGAGAGCTCAAGCAAGCCGAATTTGGAAATACTGGAAAGGCTGATCTTGGCCCGATCCTCTTTTGTCTTATCCCGCACCGCTTTTTCCACTTCCCGAATATGCTTTTTATCCCGCATATCGATAAAATCAATCACCACCAATCCGCCCATATCCCGGAGGCGAAGTTGACGGGTAATCTCTTCAGCGGCTTCGAGGTTGGTTTTAAACGCCGTATTCTCCACTTGCTTGCCCGTTCGCCACCGGCCCGAGTTGACGTCGATGGCCACCAGGGCCTCAGTGGGATCAATCACAATTGAGCCGCCGGACTTTAAAGGCACCCGATTGCGATAGATGGTCTCAATCTGCTTTTCGATTTCGTACTGCGCGAAGATGGGACGTTTCTCTTTAAAGAGTTTGACCCGTCCCTGATGTGGGGGAGAGATGATCTTCATGTAGTCTTTCACCTTGCACAAGGTCGCTTTATCGTCAACGAGCACCTCGGCAATTTCGCTGGTGAAATAGTCCCGGAGGGTCCTCAGGCAAACATCCTGTTCTTTATGGACCAGGGTCAAGGGCAATGCCGCCTGGACATTTTTCTTGATGTTTTTCCACATTCTGAGCAATCGGTTGAGATCCCTGGAAAGATCCCGTTTGTTCTGTTTCAGGGCCGCAGTTCTCACAATATATCCGATTCCTTCGGGAAGCTTGAACTGGGCCATAATGGACTTGAGTCGCTGACGCTCCTCTTCTTCTTCTATTTTCTTTGAAATACCGCCCTTGCTCCCGGGCATCAAAACCAGATACCGGCTGGCCAGAGACAGATAGGTGGTCAACTGTGCGCCTTTGTTCCCCTGCATCTCCTTGGTAACCTGAACCAGAAGTTCCTGGCCTTTTTTTAAAATTTTTTCGATCCGTGGCAGGCTTGCCTCTTTTTGCGGGTCCGGTTCTACAGCGTAATACTCCGGATGAATATCCGTAACGGACAAAAAGCCATTCTTGTCACCTCCAAAGTTGACAAAACACGCCTGCAGGCTCGGTTCGACCCTCTCCACAACCCCTTTATAGATATTGCCGGTCTTCTGTTCTGTCGCAGCGGTTTCGATGTAAAACCCATCCAGCCGTCCGTCTTTAATTACAGCGATCCGGAATTCCTCCGCTTCCACAGCATTGATCAACATTTTTGACTTGAGACCCAAAGGTTTTCTCCTTGCTTTGGTTTTTCCATTTCCTGTTTTGACCGGTGCAGCGCCGACCCGTTGACCGTCGGACTGTTGGGACGCCGCTGTTTTTGATTCCGGCTTTGGTTCTTTTGGCTTTCGAAATCCAAATCTTATTTAAAAACCGTGCCTCCCATAACGTTTGAGATGCTGATCGGCCTGGTACATGAAGGTGCGAATGGCAGATTCCCGCCCCGGCTGGGTACTGGAATCATACGGGGTGTCCAGATAGGGAACCCCGATTTTGTTCATGAGCGGCCGCACAATGGCGCTCGTGGTAATGCTCGGCATACAGGTAAACGGGTAAACATTCACCAGACCGTTATATCCCTCCCGAACATATTCCATCATGCCCGCAATGCTCAGGCACGCCTCCGTGCCCAGATCGAAGCTATACAAATCCTGTTCTCTGAGCACATCCTCCAGGTGGCTGACCTTATGGTCCTTTGCCAGATCAAGCATCCCCGAAACCCTCTTATAAATTTGTTTTTGTCTGTATTCCTGGTAAAAAAGGTCCCCACCATAGGTAAAGAGATCTTTCAAATGGTCTTTGAAACGGCCGAATTTCAATTGTTTGAAGCTGAAACGTAACGCTGTCTTGGCCGATCTGTAATGTTCATAGCTGGAAAAATTGACCCACTCCGATACAGAGGCATTGACCACTTCCGCCCCGTGCTTTTCCATCATGCGGATGACGTCCTGGTTGGCTTTTACGTGGGTTCGTAAATAGATTTCCCCCACCATGCCGATTAACGGTTTCGGCGGAATCCCCGGGTCCATAACCGCCTTGACCTCTTCGATGACCGCTTCGAGGCGCAAAAATATCTGATTAAACTGCAACCCCTGCCCGAAACGCTCAACAGCATCCGCCATAAACGCGAGGCATTTTTCAATCACCCGATCCGCCAGGCCGATTTCCTTCTCATAGGGCCTGACCCGCCATAACACCCGGTCCAGGACGTCCCCCAGAACCAGGGCCACATAGGACGATTTCCGAAGATCGGTCACCCGTTCCTCCTCAATGATGCCGGAGAGGGAATAACCATCCGCTGTGGTCAACGCACCGATCCTGAGCCCGCTGAACCTCGGAAAGGAATCCAGAACCATCCGCTGGTATTTGTTATACATGCCGAAACGGCAAGGGCCATCCGCTTCCGGCAGAAAATAGACATAGGCGTCGGAATCAAATTCCGATCCCAAGCGGGCCAATTCCTGCTTCATGAAATGGAGGATATCCCCCATGGTAACCTGGCAGGGGAAGCACTCTTTCCCCGAAGTATGGGCCATGCCCAGATCCATCCCTTTAAAGGTCTCAAGGACCTTTGCCGGTATGCCGAAACTTCTGAAATTGGCCGCCAGAAGATGGCAGCCCATCCGATTCATTTCCGGAATCAGGCAGGTTCGCTCTTTGAGGCTGAACCGCCCCACCTTATTACTGAAGGACTCAAAATTAATGACGTTTTGGGTTTCCATGGTCAATTGGCCAGTTTTCGCGGTTCTCCCGCTTCCTGCTCTGCTTTTTGCATACTGTTAAAAATGACGTTTTTATAGGCCTCCAGGCGGGTCATGACCCCGGCAACGCCACTGTGCTCATCCAGTTCCAGAATCATGTAGGGTTTATCCCCCATAATATGCCGGTAAAAATGTTCCAGGAATGAATCCGCACCACACCCGAAGTTGGTCAAATGCAAACCAAAAAAATCCGGGTTGGACGCTATTATCTTGGCCACACGAAGAATTTTTGCACCCATTCCCCAGTACATGGACGGAAAATCTGACAGATCCACCGAGGAGACATCCAAAAAATCCATGGGTATGGCCTTGACGCCAATTTTGGCCAGATTGTGCCCCAATCTCAGATTCAACCGTTCATCATAGAGGTTGTAGGGTCTGCCGGTCACAACAACCATCGGTTCCCCGGCGGGGTGTGATTTCAGGATCTCTGTTCCTTTCCGGAAAAGCGCCTTCCGGAACTGCTTTTCTCTTCCAAAAGCGTAGTAAAGGGCCTCCCTTACCCGGGGCACGGTGAGCGAGAGTTTTGGCCGCAACTGTTCAGCTATTTCCAGCGCAAGGGTTTCCACATCATACTTGAGATGGACCACAGGGGTTAAAACGTTCGTCATATCAAGATCAAGGGCCATACGGACCATGTAAGCGTTGCTCTGCACCATGGGACAGTAAAAGCCTTTTTCTTTATCCTCGTTTTTTCCCATATTCACCACACTGGGGAGAAAAAGAAACGCCGTCTTTCCCACCAGCTCTTTCACGTGGCCGTGGGAGACCTTCACCGGGTAGCAGGTCTCCGCCGTCATGGCCTCAATGCCCATTCTGGAAAGGCGGGCATTGGTGGGTGGCGTCAAAACAAGCCGGTAGCCCAGGCGGTCAAAGAAATGCGCCCACAAAACAGCGTCCTGATGTCCATAAAGGGCCCGCTGCAACCCCACGGTGGGCCGGTCGCCCACCCGCAGGAGCGGCTTGTCCGGCAGGGTCTCGTAAACCCCTCTCATATAAGTTTCCCATATTTCCTGACGCAATGCAAAAAAGTTTATCTCATTCGCATCTCGGTCCCGGGTCAACTCATACCGACCGCACTCTCCCCCCCAGATGCTCTTGCGCCCGTCAAAATTATAAATTTTCAATTTGCATTGGTTGTGGCACAGCGCATCCGCCCGACAGGTTTTTTCGGTGTACGCCATGCGATCCTCTATTGCGCTTCTGAGCCCCCTGAAACCGGTTTTCTGATTCATCAGACGCATCCGTTCATGAACACTGATGGCGGCGCCATAGGCCCCCAGCACCTCACGATGCCGGGGCACGATGAGCGCCCGACCCAGCACATTTTCAAACGCGGCCACCACGCCCCTGTTCAGGGAAGGCCCCCCCAGAAACATGACCCGCTCCCCGACTTTCCTTTTTTCAACCACCCGGTTCAGGTAATTGTACACAATAGCATAACAAAGCCCGGCAATCAGATCTTTTGTGTCAACACCTTTCTGGTGGTAACTCACCAGATCCGATTCCATGAATACCGTGCACCTTTCAGCCAGCTTTACGGGCGCATCCGATGACAGGGCGATATTTTGAAACTCCTCCACAATACTGATGCCATATTTGTTGGCCAGCTCATGGAGAAAGCTCCCGGTCCCCGCCGCACAGACTTTATTCATATCGAAATCGAGGGGATACGTGTTGACAATGGAAACATATTTGGAATCCTGGCCGCCGATCTCAAAAAGGGTATCCACTTCAGGGTCTATCTCCACCGCTCCCCGCGCATGAGCCGTAATTTCATCAATAATCAGATCCACATTCAGAAAATCACCCACCACATTGCGTCCGGAACCCGTTGTGGCCGTACCGATGATCTCCAGGTTATCGCCTGTTTTGTCCAGCAACTCTCTAAAAAGCTCCTGGGTCACTTCAATGGGTTTTCCTTTTGTGGGAACATAGTTTTTGCCCACAATCTCATGGGCCTCATCGATCAGTGCGTATTTGGTGGTGGTACTGCCGATATCAATGCCCAAAAAAACCCTCTGAGGTTTTTTAAGGGGCCGCTTTTTAATTTCATTGGTTTCAGGGAAAACGGTTTTCTGAAGGACCAACCTTTTTGCCACCGGCACCTGATCCTTCCCCTCAGATGTCAATTGTTCGAGCAGCGAAAGATCCAGACGGCTGTTCCCATGGGTGGAACCCTTTTCATTTTCTGCCGCCAGGGCTGCCAAAGCCACGCCCAAAGCCCCAACAGATGTGCTGTACGGGGGCACCACCAGATCCGGAACATATTCTTTCAACGCCTTGACCTGGAGTTCATTCAATGAAAGCCCTCCCACAAAGACGACCGGCGCTTCCAGTGAACGATTGGAAACGATGGTGCTCATATAATTTCGCGCGTTCCCCACGTGCAGACCGTAAATGATATCCTCGAGCTTTTCACCGCGGTTCTGCAGATGGATCATATCCGATTTTGTAAACACGGTGCAACGACAGGCCACGTTGGCGGGTTTATCGCTCTTTTCCCCCAATGCGATGAAATCTTTCAGGATCCGGTCGAGCTGGTCCTGGCTGGTGTTGACGTCCCGGGAGTAGATGGCGGTGGCCAGACGCTGGGCCTGCTGGTCAATAAACGAACCGGTGCCGGAGGCGCAGGGGCCGTTGGTGTTGAAGTGGGCCAGTTCCCACTGCTCATGGTTGGCTTCATCCGTCGAGTCCGGATGGTTGATTTGAAAGAGGGCCGTCTCCTGGCCGCCCATGCTAATGATGGTTCTGACATGGGGTTTGACAAGCAGGGTGCCAAGCACCTGGGTGATGGTTTCAAATTCGTATGGGGTATTGAGCCGCTCGCTCAGCTGCTTGCCGTGATTTCCGGTAAATGAAATAGACCCAATGCCATCCTCGCCAAACCGACGGTAAAAATCCTCAATGAGCGCCAGAACCCGTTCATTGACTTTCCCCAGATGGCGCTCGTAGGGCGCCTCGTACACGATTTCCCGGTCCCGGTTGATCACAACGCCATTCAAACTGACGGAACCAACGTCAATCCCGGCAAATAATATCTCTTTGTCCACGTTTCCTCTTTTTCCACCAGTGGATTTATTAGCCCGTTTTGGAGGATAATGATCTAAGGGCCTCGAAAAAGACGGGGTCAGCCCTTGACATAGGACAGACTTCCATCATCTTTTGACTTCCCTCTTATAACACAATGATTATCTATTCTTCTTCAAAAATTCAACATTCTATCAAAATTTATCTTCCACTTCCACAAATCATTTTAAATATGTCCCATGTCAAGAGCTGACTCTTTTTCATTTATTTCCAAACTCCAATTCAACTACTTTTTTTAGAGTTGATAATTGATGTTTTGTTAAGCCGCTAAGTTCATTATCATTTAAAATGGAATTTCATCAATTATACCATTTGGTTGCTTCAAGGGCTTGTTTTCCGCTTTGCGTCTTTTCCGCTCTTCACGTTTTCGGCTTCGTTCTTTAACAATCTGCTCAACTGATTTCACAACCCCTGGACGGTCCTTTCTAAAACGCTTAAAATAGAGATCCTCAATAAAATCGGGTAAAGGCAATTTCCATGGCTCTTGTTTATGGTTTGCCAATTTTCCAAATCTTTTTGGATTCATACCAAGTTCACGGGCCATTTGAATATGGGCGTCAGAAAGCCGGAATTGTTCCCTTGCATCAATCCAGATTTGATCCTTAACAGGTATTTTCTTTTT
>JAFCZI010000173.1 GCA_019314425.1 Deltaproteobacteria bacterium
GATGCCATTGCCCTTTTTGATTGTTTACAACCAGAATTCCGGATATCTTCGATTTTTGGGTATATTGTTCACCAAGAGCGCAACAATCAACATAACTACTGCGCCAAGACCGACCGGGATCACGGCGTAAAAGTAGCCCAGGCTGTGAATCTTCTGGCTGCCGATAACCGCAATTAAGGATGTTGCACCACCCGGTGGATGGAGCGTTTTTGTGACATGCATAACCGCGATAGCAGTTGCAACCGCCACGGATGCAGCCAACCACAAATGGGGATAGAATAGTTTATAAGCGGTTACACCAATAATAGCTGAAATGACATGCCCCCCTATGAGGTTCCTGGGCTGGGCCAGCGGACTTTTGATGGCGCCATAAATAAGTACGGCTGAAGCGCCAAAAGATCCTATAATCATCAGTAGATCCTGCTTTTCAAGCAGATAATCGTTAATCAGGGCTACGGCGGCAATGCCCAGAAAGGCCCCCAACCATGACCATAAAATTTCCGGAAGGCCCACCTGCGGAGGGCTCTGGGTTGTCCCTTTCATTTTATTGAAATAGTTCACGATGTTCTCCTCGCTATCCTTTTTGCTTTTGGGAAAATGATGATTTTACAATATCTTCCCTGGCAACAATTCCAATGAGCCGACCCCCATCATCTGTGACCGGCACCCGATTAATTTCCTTTTCTGTAAAGATAGCTGCAATTTCCGAAACAGGGGTATCTTCTCGCACCGTGATTGCAGGTGAGGTCATGATATCTTCGGCTTTTTGCCGGCGCATGGGTATCGCAACACATCCCTTCTCCCTCAAGCATTGAGCCACCACATCCATAAACGACCTGGCATCTTTTCCGCCCATGTGGAAAAGGAAGTCTTTCTCAGAGATAACACCCACAACTTTTTCTCCGTTCCCAACTACGGGAAGCCCGGCAATGCCGTGGCGGGCCATAATTTCGACCGCTGATTCTAAAGTATCATCCTTTTTTACAAAAACAACGTCCGGGGTCATCACCTCCCCGGCGGTAATGGATTGGGTCATCCGATTGAGAGCATGTCGGTATGCGAAGCGATAGATCTCTTTAAAATCGCCTGGAGTTATATCCAAATAGCCACTGATGTCCTTCATCGCCTTGAAAATATCGTCGTCGGAGATATCCGTTGGGTCGGAGTCTAAATATCGAGGGATCATAATGTTATCCTTAATGATAATGGTTGTCTGAAAACCGTTAACAAAACCGTATCGGAAGCCTTTCCACCGGCTATTTAAAACGCACCTTCGGATGTGTTATTTCAGGTGAATCGATGGTTTGCAACCTGGCGCGAAATTCGTGCTCGGTGACTGAGCTTTGCCAATGCCCGGTAATGCCGGCGGTATACACCATCATGATATAGATCCCGATGATGACCGTGCTCAGTTTGACCGCATTCCAACCGTTTACTCCCGTGCCTTTCGTTTTTAACGCCAGCGTATTTTCGACCGGACAGACCTGCGTACATTCCATACATCCATTGCATTCCGGGCTGATAATACTGTTTTTTTTGTCCACCGGCAGGTCATAAGGACAGGCGTCGGAACAGCTTTTACAACCGATACAGGTGTCGGAATTGCGCCGAATCCGTGTGGGGCCGCATAAAGCCAGCAATCCCATCAGCGCACCATAGGGGCACAGGTACCGGCACCAGGCATTGCGAATAAAGAGCGACGATAGAACCAATACCGTTAAAACGACCATCGTCAGGGGGGTCATGAGTATAAAGAAATGGAGCATCTTGACGTCGGATATTCTATAATAAGAACTCTCCAAAAACCTTAAAATGTCCGGGCTGCTCATGGAAAATATAATCACTACAAAAAATCCCAGCAGCAGGTACTTGAGGCTTCGCAAAGGGAAATCCAGCCAGACGGGTAGCTTATAGTTTTTCCCGAAAAGGCTTCTCTCCAATTTCCAGAGCCATTCGGAAAGGGTCCCCACCGGGCAGAACCATCCGCAAAACGATTTACGCAGTGCCAGGGAAATAAAACCTGCAAATCCCAACAATACCATGGCGGCCGGATGAACCGGATCCCAGATGCCGGTTTGAACGAACAGTTTCCATCCCATCAACGCGCCGATGGGAAGAAAACCTTCAACACCTGGCGGCCTCAGGACGGTAATAGCGCCGTCGCCCGAGGCCTGGTGAACATAGATGAAAAATTGAACCCCTATTCCGATGGTTGCGAGGAACACGCCCAATTGAAACCAATTTCGTTTTCCCCATGTATGGGGTTCTCTGCGCGCCTCATGCTGTAGACGGGAGCTATCGGAATATATTGTATTTTCAGACTCTTTCGACATTATACCAACCTTGTGATTTATTTTTACAAAATCTTTTGTTCGATTATAACTCGAGGTTTCAACACGCCATCAACGGCAACGCGCATGGCGCCAGAAACCCGGCCGCCTCCGCCCGTTCCATCAAAACCTTCACGGCGTCTTGCCCTTCATGGCCCAGATCTCTGCTGAACCGGTTCACGTAAAGGTCGATATGCTGCTGGATCACCGAAGGCGCCATCTCCTGGGCATGGGACCTGACGTAATCACTGACCATGGGGGAACCGCTTTCCGCCAGCAAAAGGGCCCCACGAATCCGTTCGTCCACTGCCCGTGCCGTGCGTTCCCCCAGATTTCTGCGGATGGCAATGCCACCCAGGGGAATGGGAAGGCCTGTTTCTTCCTCCCACCATTGGCCCAGATCAAGGATGGCGTGAAGGCCATAAGCATCCAGCGTAAACCGTCCCTCATGGATAATGAGCCCGAAATCCGCCCCGCCATCCCGAACCGCCGGCATCACTTCCGAAAACACCATTTGCCGGAATCGCGGTTCATATCCCAGGTAAAGGGTCAGGAGCAGCCGGGCCGTTGTCAGGTTGCCGGGTGCCGCGATGATGCCGCGGTTAAGATCTTTCAGGTCGGTCCCGGGCCGGGCCGCCAGGATCGGGCCGCAACCCCGCCCCAGGGCGCCCCCGGAATGGAGCAACGCATACGCTTTTCGGACTTTAAAAAAGGCGAAGAACGAAAGCTTGGTAATGTCCAGTTTTTCTTCCATCGCCCATTCGTTAAGGGTTTCAACGTCCGCAAGCACCGGATCAAAGGCCGGAGATGCCTCTTTTTCATGGGCGGAAAGACCCCCGAAGATGTAAGTGTCATTGGGGCATGTCGAGTAGCCGATCCTCAGCTTTTTCAATGCGTTTTCCTAAAATATTCAAGTAATACTTCCTGTGGTGGAACGATGGCTTTTTCAAAATCCCAATGGGATTTGTCACGGTCGCCCGCCCGATTACTGATGCCTCTGATTTCAGCCGTTCCGAATCCGAACCTTTGCCCCGCCAGGGCCACGGCGTACCCCTCCATATTTTCAGCCAGGGCTTGAAATTTTGTTGCTCTGTCACCGGCATGGCCGTCGTTTGCCGAAGCCCCGGCAACCGTAAGGGATATGCCATAAGAGGCCTTTCCGATCTTCATGGCATAATCAAGCAGAACGGAGGAAAACGACTGATCCAGATGAATTTCCTGCATCATGCCCGGCAGGTTCATGTCGTAAGTATCCCCCATACCGGGACCGGATACCACGCCCAGTTCCGCCAGGATCTCCGTTTCCGCTACCAGCATGTCCCCCACCCCCAGGCCGGATTCGGGCAATGAACCGGCAGACCCCACCATCACCATGAAATCCGGTTGCGCCATACCGCAGAAAGCACCCAGGGTTGTGCAAGCTGAAGCAACCCCGACGCCTGTAACGCCAAAGGTCACGGTATGCCTTCCCATGGCACCCACAAACCACGGACAGCCCCCCACGCTGCCCTTTAACCGGGCGCGCGCAGCTTTAAGCAACAGGGACAGCTCTTCCAACATTGATGCAACAATCCACAGGTTCATTGTTTCACCTGATCTTGCGATCCCCGGGAAAGGGCCATGCCGTTTTTCAGAATTTCCATGATTTTTGCAATCTCTCGGTTCGGGTCCACAAAGGGCACGTGGGTGTCACCGTCACGCCGCCCCCGAAATTGTGCGTGATGGGCATGAACAAAACGATCTACCACCGCCTCCACCATAAATGCTGAAAGTCCGGGATCCAGGTCGGGTCTCAATTCACCGCTTTCAATACCTTTTTGAATCAGGGATTCTATAAATTCCAGTGATTCCCGATGAACTTCTTCCACAATCTCCCGTTTGTAAGGTGAATCCCCGGTGAACACAATGCGATAATAAATGGCGGCCAGACCCGGATGGGCACGGATGAAATCAAGACCGGCGAGCATCACCTTCTCAAGACGCGTGAAGAAATCCTCCGCTTCACTTTCATCACGCACCCGCCTGAGATAGTCTTTTACGCGGCCCAGGGCCATTTTGTACACAAAGCCGAACAGACCCGCTTTACTCCTGAAATATTTGAAAAGCGCACCTTTTGAGATACCGGCCGCCTTGACCACCACATTCATACTGGCGTTGTTGTAGTTCTGATCCGCAAACTCGTTGATGGCGGCGCTCAGGACCCTTTCCCGCTTCTTTTCATCCAGTTTCAGGAACATCTCTGTGGCAGTGGTTTGAATATCCATCGAGAGCACTTCCGTAAAGGGGGAATCAATGTTGATCGTCTATGTCAACATGATACCACCATTTCATCAAGAATTCACCATACGAATTTAATTGACCGTGGAATGGTAAGGAAGGTATTTTCCTGGAGTGGAAAATCAATCATGTACTTGATTAAGAGCCTGATTTATGTTAAAAAAAAGTAATTTTAAATCTCTTTAAGATCCTGAGCCGGATTTGACAGGGGATCACAAATGGCAAACAAAGACCAACAGGGATGGTACCAAAAAATTTATGAAGGAACATTTCTGGTTAAAGGTTGGAAATCCCGAATAAATGAGGCTCTTAAGGGCCTTCCACCCGAGGACAAAAAGGAAATGGGCCAACGGCTGGAAACCCTCGGGGAAAAAATCGGAATGGAGTGGGCCAGGGACAATAGTGTCCGAAGGATCGACACGGCCCAACTTCAACGGTGGGGCAAGGACCTTCAAAACGCCAGTCAAAAAGGGGACGAAGTACTGTCCCATCAGGTTCAGCAGCTGACCGAGGAAGTGGACAAAACGCTTGCCTGATGGGAACCGATATCACGTTTTCCAGGATTTTCATTTGGGCAGACACACAGGTCTGCCCCTACCCATAAGGAAATCACACCATCCGAGGGCATCAAGCTTGGAAAAGATAGGTTGAACCGGGCCGACGACCTGAAAAAATGGATTGCAGTGGATGGGACTTTTTACGACGCCATCAAAATTTAACCTTTTTGAAAGGTTTCGATATCGCAATGAAACTTCTTTATAATTCATTATCTATGGCACCGCCCATATCAGGTATTGGTCGTTATACGACCCTATTATCCGATCGTATGGCTGAGCATCCGGAGATTGAAAACGTTAAATATTTTGATCACTGGAATGTGTTAGATAAGAAACCTGAATTTGGCAATTCCGGTAAAGATCAATTCATCAT
>JAFCZI010000174.1 GCA_019314425.1 Deltaproteobacteria bacterium
AGCCTCTGCGTCAGATTAAGGGCACGAACAAAGAAGGGGATTTAAAAAAATCTACCCAGACCGCCAAGTTTACATAATATTAATTATCAGACCTTGGAGATAGAGCCGGATTCGGACATATTGAGTTTCTAATGCTCGATTACTTGACCTTTTAGCGAATTGAGGTAAGCTGCCTCTATGGCAACTTCAACCAGCGTGCCAACCATACCGGGGTTCCCATCAAAATTAACCACTTTGTTAGAACCGGTCCGGCCCGTAAGCTGTCCTCCCTTTTTGCTTGTTCCTTCCACCAGTACCGTCAGCTGGCGACCTTCCAGGTTGCGGTTCTTCTTAAGGGTAATGCTGTTCTGGAGGGTTTGAAGGCGTTTCAGCCTGGATACTTTGACCCCTTCACTTATTTTGTCCGGCATCTTTGCCGCAGGCGTTCCGTCGCGATCAGAATATTTAAATGAAAAAAGTGAATCAAATTCAACTTGTTGCATCAAGTCGAGGGTGAACTGAAAATCTTCCTCTGTCTCACCCGGGAATCCTACCATAACATCGCTTGTAATAGCAATATTATCTTTAGACATCCTCAGTTTGTCAATATTTTCAAGGTATTCTTCCCGCGTATACCCACGATGCATCAATTTCAATATGCGATTGGACCCCGCCTGGAACGGCAGGTGAATATGACCCGCCAGCTTATCCATATTCCGGAAACACGCAAGAAGATCCTCCGAAAGATCTTTGGGGTGGGAGGTGGTAAACCGGAGCCTGTGAAGATCGTGAAGGTCCGTTACGGCGTCAAGCAACGATGCGAAATTCCATGTGTTTTCATCTTTCCATGCATATGAATTGACGTTCTGGCCCAGTAGCGTGATTTCCCGCATTCCCTCGGACAGAAGGTACCGGGCTTCATCAAGGATGTCTTTTGGCGCACGGGAGTACTCACGCCCCCTGACATAGGGAACAATGCAATAACTACAAAAGTTATTGCACCCCTCCATAATGGAAATGAATCCGGACGTCTGATTCCGGAAATATCCCGTGCGCTTTACGGGGGGGGGCGGCGCAACACTGAGCCCAGTGGCCACCACCCGCTGACGCCTGTCATAAATGTCCTTTACGATTTCAAGGATTCGGCCCAGTTCCCTTGGACCCATGACGAAATCCACCAGGGGGAACCTTTTCATCAATTCTTTTCCCTTCATCTGGGCCAGGCATCCGATCATGCCCACCACCAGTTCCGGGTTCGTTTCTTTCAGATTCGCCATCCGACCGAGAAAACTATAGGCTTTCTGTTCCGGTTTGGCGCGAACGACACAGGTATTGATCAATATGAGATCCGCCCGATGGATGTCTTTTTCCGGGGAAAAACCGTTTTGGATCAGGGACTGTGCCAGAAAATCGGAATCATATTCATTCATCTGGCAGCCCATGGTTTTGATATGGAAACGCTTATTTAACAATCATATACCTCGATCATATATCTAAGGCGGCAAGCCGCAGTTTTAGGTTTTAGGTTTTCAGTCGATGAACTTCTTGTTTTTTGTGACAGATAACCAGGAAATAAGGTACTAACGAAAACTTGAAATGCGTAACCCTTCATCTTTTCTTAAAGCATCCAACAGCTCAAGAACCCATTTTTCACATCCGGGCGCCATGGAAACCTCAATCAGTGCCACATACGGGTCGACGGTGGAAACAAGGGCCATCCCATCATAGGATTCAAGGGTAAATCTCAAAAAATGGATTTCCCTTCGGTCTACTTTGAATATCTGTTTTGTGCTGTTCAACCAGATTGATTCCTGAACCATCAGGAAGCCTCCGCATCCTTGTTGTAGGTGCCCCCCCCCCACATGAGTTTTGTTCTCAGAATGCGGAAATGATCCTGACCCGGGGGCTTGAAAAGATTGATTTTTTCCTTTGATTTATAAATGTTGACCTTATCGCCGTGATGAAGGTCAAATCCTACTTGGCCATCAAAGGTGAGGATCACGGTTTCTTCACTTTCCCGGCCCATTTCTATGCCGATAACGGCGCTGTCGGGTACGATGATCGGCCGATTGGTGAGGGTAAAGGGGCAGATGGGTGTCAGTACAAATGTTTCAACGGTGGGATACAGAATGGGACCTCCCGCCGAAAGATTGTAAGCGGTGGACCCGGTGGGGGTGGAGATAATGAGGCCGTCGGCCCTGAATGTGGTTACAAAAACATCGTCGATGGCCACATCGAGATCGATGATCCTGGCCAGTGTATTTTTGTTGATCACCACATCATTTAAAACCTGAAAGCGGATTACCTCATTTTCGTTTCTCAAGACTTTTGTTTCAAGCATCATTCGGCTTTCCACTTGAAGGCCCCCGCTGACCATGGTCTCAACCGCAGAATAAAGCTGCTCCAGCGGGATACAGGTCAGAAACCCCAATCCTCCCAGGTTAACCCCCAGAATCGGCACGCCATATCTTCCCACCTGACGGGCTGCTCCCAGCAGGGTGCCGTCCCCTCCCAGAACCACAACCCAGTCTACGTCCTTTGGAATGGCCAGGTTTTTCCGGAAAACGCCCCCTTCTGCAATCTCAGCCGTCATTTCCTGGCAAAACACCGTGATGCCGCGATTCCCGAACCAGGCATTGAGTTTCAGTGCCTCTTTTCTTGCCGGTTCGTGATGATGCTTGTAAATAATCCCAACAGATTTTGATGACATGAAGAACCTTTAATGGTCTCGTAAAAAGTCACGAATCAATCTACAGATGGCGCTGTAAAAAGTTCCATATACAAGGCGTAGTGGTTTTTCAGGATCGTCGGCATACATGTAGTATATTAAGATTCTGAAAAATCACTGCAACGCAGTAGATGGGACTTTTTACGACGCCATCAACCTTTATGCTGTTTCCTTACTGATTACAACCCACTCATCGGTCAAATTCGAGGCGGTATCGACCAACAGGTGGACGATTTTCAGCGCCGGGTGCCGCTGTTTTAAATCGTCCAGGTCAACGGACTCAAATTTATTCACATTGTTGGTATAGGCCTGTTCCGTTAGCGCATTGGACTCATAGTTTTCTTTGGTTCGCTTTGAAATGCGGTCGAGTGAGACCGCCTTGGGGCACTGGGTCTGTTGAATCACCAGGGTTTTACCATGGTCCGCAGCGACTTTTGCGGCGCGCCGCCTCAGTGACTGGGTTACAAATGTGGCGTCCAGAATGACCCCCTCCCCTTTTCCGGCCGCTTCATCCGCCATCCTGAACATTTCGTCATAGACAAGGGTTCGTTTTTGCATGCTGGAAGCCACCTTTTCATCAAAGATATCCTCATCTTTGAGCACCTCAAGTCGAATGAGATCTGACCTCAATATGCGGTACCCCTTCAGCTCAGCAATGACTTCCGTGGTTTCCGTTTTGTACGATGCGGGAAGGCCGCATGCGATCAATACGGTGCCCGGTTCCAGTTCTTTTTTCATAAAATCGACAAAAGGTTCCTTCATTGTATGGCTCCAGATTTGTTTTTAATTGAAGTATTTCGAGGATTATAATTTGTGTCTGACGCAGAAATCGGGCAAATTGGCCATTTGTGGTTGGACACTAGGTAATATAGTCATGGGCCAGGTTAAAGTAGGATTGTGCACGCTGGACGGCTTCTGCTTTTTCCGCATCACCGATGGCAGGGTCGTCAATTTGAAACCCATTCACTTTACCGCGAACAAACGCCCTGTAAACCTTGTAAAACTTGAGCAGATGGTCCACATCCTCCTCTTTTGAAAGAATTTTGTAATGATTCCAGAGGACTCGGGCGTCATTTATTCCCCCGTGGAATTCCAGATCCATCAACAAAAACGCAATATCTGCAATGGCATCGCTGTATCGGAACCGTTCGTTGAATTCAATGCAATCGATAATGGGTAAGCCTGTCATCAGGCAGACATGCTCCATGTGAAGGTCGCCGTGACAATCCCTGATCCGCCCACCCTCGATTCTTTTGAAAAACAAATCCCGGTGGGTTTTATAGAAATCGTTCGTATACGCCTGTATATCCCGGAACTGTTGTTTTGAAAGGGTCAGCCCGCAATGGCCTTGGACCTGTTGAAAGTTTTCATCCGTATTGATTTTGAATTTTTCAGGTTCTGCGTATTGCGCAATTTCCGGACTGGTCCCGGCGCTGGAATGAAATTCCGAAAGGACTTTTGCAATTTCAGCCAGATGCTCAGACGTAATTTGCCCCGTTTTAAAAAGGGATTTCATCAAGCGGTCATCCGGGATTCGCTTCATTTTGACAGCGTATTCGACGGGTTCACCATCCTGCCCCGTCAAGGTATATTTGCCCTTCACCAGGGTTACGGGAAGAACATCCAGATACAGGTCCCTGGCCAGTCTCCGGTTGAGCACCACTTCCTGGTGACAATAGTGCTTTCGTTTTTCAAGGGTTGAAAAATCCAAAAAACCGAAATCTACGGGCTTCTTAATCTTGTAGATAAATGAATCCGCCACAAACACGACGGAAATATGGGTTTGAACCACATTCACTTTAGCGGTTTTTTCAGGGAGGGCGTCTGGGTTTTTCAGGTCTTCTATGATCTGTTTCATTGGGTTCCCTAGTCGATCATTCAAATGACTTTTGATGGCGCCGTAAAAAGTCCCATCTATATATCTGCAGCTTCACCGCGCTAGGTTATATTAAATGCGAGAAACAGGTCAAGGGCAAAAAAGGTATGAACAGGAAGCAACCGATCAGACGTTTTCCGTGTTTTGGTTCATCTCAGCTTTGTAGTGGTGATAATAAGCGAAAACCTTTTTGACGTAATACCGGGTTGCCTTTATGGGTGGGATTCCCCCATGCCGCCTTACCTTGCTGGCTCCGGCGTTATAGGCTGCCAGCGCCAGTTTAACATCATCGTTAAAGGCATCCAGCAGTTGTCTTAAGTATTTGACACCACCGTTGATGTTATGGGCCGGATTGAAAGCGTTTTTCACGCCCAGGGCACGGGCGGTTCCGGGCATGAGTTGCATCAGGCCCTCTGCCCCCTGTTTTGAGACCGCCTTCGGGTTATATGTGGATTCAGTCATAATAACGGCCTTAATCAGAGCAGGATCCACCTCGTAGCGATCAGCAGCGCTGCTGATCATCGCGTTGAAGCGATCAGATTTGCTTTTTCGAACCGGTATGATGGCAATTTCGGCACTGGCCAGGGTTGTGAGGTGCGGGGTGTTGCGGGATTTCGACGGGGGTACTTTTTTCGGGTCTATCCCGGAAGCGGACTGAACATTGATCATAAGAACGAAACTGAAAACAAACAATAGGCAAATCACCCTGAAATATGGGCTACGGGCATCAGGGCCTGAAAAAGGCCATGATATTGAGATGTCCTCCATGGTTAACCTCCTGTGTTGGAGAAGATGTGAACATTTTTTCTACTGTTGAGCCAAATTTGTAAGGCAAGATGTATGCCACGATTTACGTCATTTTAGGCTTTCCCATGACATGTCGGACGAAGAGCCAAAAACGTCTGGGTTTAAATATATGCAATGGTTTGTTTTTTT
>JAFCZI010000175.1 GCA_019314425.1 Deltaproteobacteria bacterium
ATCCGGCAAACAGGTCGATGTCTCAGATGTTAAGAAACTGGCGGTCTTGCCCGGAAGAGATGTGTTGTTGGCCCAGACCCTGTCCGTCATGCAGGCTGTGCCTACATCTTTTGTCTCTTTGTTAAATGGGATCATGGGCCAGTTCATGAATGTTTTGAAGGCCATTGAAGAAAAGAAAAGCGAATTGCAATAATTTTTTTTGGAAGTTGGAGGCGTTAGTAATATGGCGACTGATATCAGTAAAGAAGATGTTGTAGAATTCATATCCAATATGACCGTTTTGGAGCTCTCCGAATTCGTAAAGGAGCTTGAAGAAAAATTCGGTGTCAGTGCTGCGGCACCCATGGCCGTAGTTGCGGCTGCTCCTGGTGAATCGGCGGAAGAAGAGGTTGAACAGACTGAATTTGATGTTATTCTGACTGCTATAGGAGACAAAAAGATTCAAGTCATTAAGGTTGTCCGTTCCATTACCGGTCTGGGCCTCAAAGAAGCCAAGGGCGTTGTGGATGGCGCACCGGGTCCCGTTAAAGAAGGCGTTCCAAAAGATGAGGCCGAAGGGATCAAAACCCAGTTGGAAGAAGCTGGCGCAACAGCTGAAATTAAATAGTGTCCGAACGAAAACTGTTTTTTTCGCCAATCTTTGCGTCAGATAAAAACTTTAATCCTCGAAATACCTTCAACGTATTCCTGCGGTTAGAATTTTAATCTTCCTTGATCTTGACAGAAAATTCTGGTTTTCGTTCAGACAGGTAAATAGCTGAAGGTTCATTTGGCGTCATACGTTCCGATAAATCGGGGTTTCAATCGAAGTGAGCCGTTTTTGGTTGTCGGAATTGTTTGAAAATATGCAAGACCCCCAGGAACGACCATAAGGAGATACCATGTTTAAGAATGATGGTGTCAGAAGACGAGCAAGAAAAAGTTTCGGAAAAATCAGCAAAGTCATTGAAACGCCCAATCTCATTGCTATGCAGAGACGGTCTTATGATCGGTATCTGCAGAAGGATATTCCGTCCCAGGAGCGTGAAGACGTGGGGCTCCAGGCGGCTTATATGGGTGTTTTTCCTATCCATGATTTTGCAGGGACTTCGTCCCTTGAGTTCGTCAAATATGCTTTTGAGGGTGCTAAGTACAGCGAGGAAGATTGCCTCAGCAAGGGTATGACCTATGAGGTATCTCTCAGGCTTACGGTCCGGTTGGTTGTTTTTGATACCGATACCGAGAGTGAAACGAAAAGCATTCGGGATATCAAAGAGCAAGAGATTTATTTTGGTACTCTCCCCATCATGACCGACCGCGGCACCTTTATCATTAACGGAACCGAGCGTGCGGTGGTGAGCCAGCTTCATCGCTCCCCCGGCGCATTTTTTGACCATGACAAGGGAAAAACCCATGCCAGTGGAAAGCTGCTTTATTCGGCCAGAATTATTCCGCTGAGGGGTTCCTGGCTCGATTTCGAGTTTGATTCTAAAGACTTCTTATACGTTCGAATTGACCGACGAAGAAAATTCCCGGTAACCATCCTGTTGAAAGCCCTAGGCTATACGACCGGAGGTCTCCTTTACCATTTCTATGACACTGAAATGATTGAAATGGGTGAAACAGGGGGCTGGCGGGAAGCAATTCCTGAAATCCTGGCTCAGAGTCGGATCACAAAAGACATTGTTGCCGGGGACGAAGAAGTCATTGCCAAGAAAGGCGCTAAAGTTACAAAGCGTCTGCTCAAGACCCTGGGGGCGAATGAAGCCACAAAACCCAGGATGCCCATGGTGAAACGGGTGCCGTTTGAGATTGAGAAGGGTGCTGAGTTTCAGGTGTTTGAGGACGTTCTGGATCTGGAGACCGGCGATATCCTTGTGGCTGCCGAAAGCATGCTTTCAACGGATGATTGTGCGTTGCTGGTTGAAAAAGGGATTTCCCAGGTCAAATGTATAGACCTGAAGCGGGTTCGAATTCCCGTTGCGCTGGAAGACATTGAGGGTCGGGTGATTTGTGAGGATCTTATAGACCCTGAAACCGGCGAAGTTCTTCTGGAAGGCAACAGCCCTTTGACCATTGAAAAAATTGAGTCGATTCTGGAAAGAGGGATGACGAATATTGAATGCCTTGTTCTGGATGGGCACGGTATCAGCCGAAGCATTCGAGAGACATTGGTGGTGGACCGAATCAACACGCCGGAAGAGGCGGTTCTCGATATTTACCGAAAAATGAGACCCAGTAGCCCCCCGACCCCCGAGGTGGCCGAAACTTTTTTTCAAAATCTGTTTTTCAATATTGACACCTATGACCTCTCACGTGTGGGAAGGCTTAAACTCAATTATCGCCTGGGTATGGAAGGGATTCCTCTCGAGCAGAGAACGCTCAGAAAGGAAGATATCTTTGGCACCGTCGAGGAACTCATTAGGCTGAAAAGCGCGGAAGCCGTGGTGGACGATATCGATAACCTCGGAAATCGGCGCGTGCGTGCTGTGGGCGAACTCCTTGAGAATCAGTACCGTGTGGGTCTTGTGAGGATGGAAAGGGCCATCAAAGAGAGGATGAGCCTTCAAGAGGTGGAGACGTTGATGCCTCATGACCTCATTAACTCCAAACCCGTTTCTGCTGTGGTGAAGGAGTTTTTCGGTACAAGTCAGCTATCCCAGTTTATGGATCAGACGAATCCATTGAGCGAGGTGACCCATAAGCGTAGACTCAGTGCCCTGGGACCTGGCGGATTGACGCGGGAAAGAGCCGGGTTTGAGGTTCGCGATGTGCACCCGACACACTACGGCAGAATTTGCCCTATTGAGACCCCTGAAGGGCCGAACATCGGGCTCATTGTTTCTTTGAGTACTTATGCGCAGGTGAATGAATTCGGCTTTATTGAGACGCCCTACAGACGTGTTACGGATAGCAAGGCCACTGAAAGTCTGGAATATTTATCCGCCCTCGATGAGAAAGATTATCCCATAGCCCAGGCAAATGCGCCTCTGGATGACGAGGGGCGCTTTATTCGCGATGAGGCGGCCGTACGGATTGAGGGAGAAGCGTTCAAGGTTCCCGTGGAGGATGTCAGGTACATGGATGTATCACCGGACCAGTTGGTAAGCATCTCTGCCTCTTTGGTTCCTTTTCTGGAGCATGATGATGCAAACAGAGCACTGATGGGTTCCAACATGCAGCGTCAGGCGGTACCGCTTTTGAGGGCCAAAGCGCCCCTGGTGGGAACCGGTGTGGAAAAGGTGGTGGCAAGAGACTCCGGCATTTCAGTGATCGCGAAAAGAGATGGTGTCATCGAACATGTGGATGCGACTCGAATTGTCATTCGCTTTACCGACACAGGTGAGAATGACGACTCCGAGGTGGAAATCTGCAAGCTCACAAAGTTCAGGCGGTCCAACCAGAATAGCTGCTATAATCAGAAACCCATTGTGAAAAAAGGCGAATTTGTAAGAAAGGGACAGATTATTGCGGACGGGCCTGCCATGGAACAGGGGGAACTTGCCCTGGGCCGAAACGTGATGGTGGCCTTCATGAGCTGGGGAGGGTACAATTTTGAGGACTCTATTCTGATCAGCGAACGGGTTGTAAAAGAAGATGTTTACACCTCGATCCATATTGACGAATTTGAAATTCTGTCCCGCGATACCAAACTTGGAAAAGAAGAGATTACGCGGGATATTCCCAATGTGGGCGAGGATGCATTGAAAAATCTGGATGAGAGCGGGATCATAAGGATCGGTGCGGAAATTGGTCCGGGTGACATCCTTGTGGGAAAAATTACGCCGAAGGGCGAAACGCAGCTTTCCCCTGAAGAGAAGCTTTTAAGGGCTATATTCGGTGATAAGGCAGGTGATGTAAAAGACAGTTCCATGCGTGTCCCCCCCGGAGTGTACGGCACCGTTATCAATGCCAAGGTGTTTTCACGGGGTGGCGTTGAAAAGGACGCGCGAGCCCTTGCCATTGAAGCGGAAGAAACCCGTTGCATGAGAAAGGATCTTCAAGACGAGATTGAGGTCGTGGAACGAAGCGCCAGCGAAAAATTATTGGAAATTCTGGAAGGAAAGGCGCTTAAAACAGATCTCTGTGATAAAAAGAGCGGGGCGGTTTTGCTGAAAAAAACCGAAGCCATAACGCAGGCGGATGTTGAATCCCTGCCCCTTGAAGCGTTCGCATGGGCGGATGTGAAGACGTCCATGGATGAAATTGAAAAGGCTGAGACAATCGTTTTAAAGTGTACTACCGAGGTTGATCGCCTGACCACCATCTGCGAGAACAAAATAGAAAATTTTGACCTGGGAGATGAACTGCCCCCCGGAGTGGTTAGGATGGTGAAAGTGTACGTGGCGGTCAAACGAAAGCTGTCTGTTGGGGACAAAATGGCCGGTCGCCATGGCAATAAAGGGGTCTTATCTCGAATACTGCCTATTGAGGATCTGCCCTATTTTGCGGATGGAACCCCGGTAGATATTGTTTTAAATCCTTTGGGTGTGCCCTCGCGGATGAATGTGGGCCAGGTGCTTGAAACCCATTTGGGATGGGCTTCCCATGGTATGGGTATGCAAGTTCGGGAGCTGTTTGACAAGATCAACAGTGCCGAACTGCTCAGAGAGAAATTCAAGGGTTGGTTTTCCAAAGAAGAATATCAGTCTTATTTTGCGAATTTGTCGGATGAGGAGCTGCTGAAGGAATCGTCGTTAATGCTGGATGGCGTGCCGTTGGCGACGCCGGTGTTTGACGGTGCTTCAGAAGAGGAAATCAAATCCACGCTGGAGGGGGCCGGGTTATCGGCCACCGGTCAGGCGACACTTTATGACGGGCGTACCGGGGAGCCTTTTGAACAGGATGTCACCGTTGGTATTATGTACGTTATGAAATTGCATCATCTGGTGGATGATAAGCTGCATGCACGTTCCATCGGACCGTATTCTTTGGTGACCCAACAACCTCTGGGTGGAAAGGCGCAATTCGGGGGGCAGCGATTGGGGGAGATGGAAGTGTGGGCTATGGAAGCCTATGGGGCAGCCTATACGCTCCAAGAGTTCCTGACCGTAAAATCAGATGATGTGGCGGGACGGACCCGCATGTACGAAAGAATTGTTAAGGGGAATAATGCCCTTGAGCCCGGATTACCCGAGTCGTTCAAGGTTCTGATGAAAGAACTGCAAAGCTTAGGTCTCGAAATGGAACTTTTTGAGGATAGCTGATGAGCGTTTTAGCCCATATGAAGAAAGGGGGAATAGGCATTGGAAGAACTATATAACTTTTTTACAAAGCCTAAAGATCCGTCCAGTTTCAATTCCGTCAGGATATCCCTGGCGTCTAAAGAGAAAATCCTTGAGTGGTCCTATGGCGAAGTGAAAAAGCCGGAGACCATCAATTACAGGACGTTCAAGCCGGAGCGCGATGGGCTTTTCTGCTCCAAGATTTTTGGTCCCATAAAGGATTTTGAATGTAACTGCGGAAAATACAAGCGAATGAAACACCGGGGTATTGTCTGCGAAAAATGTGGTGTCGAAGTCATTCAAAGCAAAGTTC